>NZ_QUML01000060.1:0-12152 GCF_010907025.1 Rhodopseudomonas sp. BR0G17
ACCGACGCCGATGCTGGGCCGCGGCCCCTACCAGATTGCCAGCCCGGACCTGATCGCCAGCCCGATCATGCGCGGCCAGCGCTCGGCGATGTCGCGCCGCGAGGCCCTGATCCTGATCTCGCTGCTCAACCACCCCTGGCTGCTCGACGACCATCTGGAGGAAATCGCCGCGCTGGAATTCGCCCATCCGGAGGCGCACCGGCTGCGGGCGGCGATCATCGCCGCATTCGCCCAGCATCACCACCGCGGCGACGATCCCCCCGAGCAGGCCGAGAAGCTCCGCGCAGATTTGGTTAAGGCAGGATTATCCGAGCAATTGCAGCGGGTTGAGCGGGCGATTACGACCTCGGCGGTGTGGGGGGCGGGCCCCAAGGCGGCGCGCGAGGACGTCCTTTCGACGTGGCAGCAACTCGTTGCCTTGCATCGACAATCCCACTCCTTACTTAGGGAATTGAAGGATGCCGAGCTGGCTTTGGGTGAAGACGGCAGCGAAGCGAATATGCGGTGGTTGAACGACGTCAAGGCGCGCCTGGCGCAGGTCGAGGGGACCGAGGCGCTGATCGAGGGATTCGGCGAATCCTCCGGCCGGTTCCAGCGCAGCGTGTGAGGCGGTCAGCGGAAGGCCCCGGGCGGGCGGAGAGTCGAAAAGACTCGCCAATCCCCGGATTTAGCTGCAAAAACAGGGTTAGTAAGGGCTTAACGGCATTCCGGTAGAAGGCCTTCGGGCGACCAATTTGGGTAACCAGCGAGCGGGATCGTGCGGGGTGGCGCAGGCGGGCGCCGCCCTTTGTGCGTCTCTCCCGATAAGGCAAGTTTTCATGGCGGCGCGGTGACGCCTCGTCCGTGAGCGCGTTCAGGAGCAGTGGATGGCCAGCAAGGCGAAGACGGTTCAGGTGCAGGACAAGGACAAGGAAGACAAGGTAGACGCGCCGGAGAAGGACTCCGTCGACGCTCCCTCGCCGCTCCTCGACCTGTCGGATGCGGCCGTCAAGAAGATGATCAAGCAGGCGAAGAAGCGCGGCTTCGTCACCTTCGATCAGCTCAATGAAGTGCTGCCCTCCGACACCACGTCGCCGGAGCAGATCGAAGACATCATGTCGATGCTGTCCGACATGGGCATCAATGTGTCCGAGGCGGAAGACACCGAGGCCGAAGAGGAAGAGGCCAAGGAAGAGGCCGACGAGGAGCTCGACAACGATCTCGTCGAAGTCACCGCCAAGGCCGTCACCGAGACCAAGAAGTCCGAGCCCGGCGAGCGCACCGACGATCCCGTCCGCATGTATCTGCGCGAGATGGGCACCGTCGAGCTGCTGTCGCGCGAGGGCGAAATCGCCATCGCCAAGCGGATCGAAGCCGGCCGCGAGGCGATGATCGCCGGCCTGTGCGAGAGCCCGCTGACCTTCCAGGCGATCATCATCTGGCGCGACGAACTCAACGAAGGAAAGATCTTCCTTCGCGACATCATCGATCTCGAAGCGACCTACGCCGGCCCCGAGGGCAAGAACAACATCGGCGAGCCCGGTGAGGAAGCTGTTGCCGAAGGCGAGGGCGGTGCGCCCGCGCACGTCGCGCCGCCGGCGGCTCCGCCGTCCGCCACCCCGTTCCGTCCCGCGCAGCAGCGCGGCGCCGCGCCGGCCGAAGGCGAGGGCGAAGGCGCGCCCGAGGGCGACGGCGACGACGACGAGTTCGAGAACCAGATGTCGCTCGCCGCGATCGAGGCCGAGCTGAAGCCGAAGGTGGTCGAGACCTTCGACAAGATCGCCGACAACTACAAAAAGCTGCGCAAGCTGCAGGAGCAGGACATCGCCAACCAGCTGCAGAACGAGCAGCTGTCGCCGTCGCAGGAGCGCAAGTACAAGAAGCTGAAGGACGAGATCATCGTCGAGGTGAAGTCGCTGCGCCTCAACCAGGCCCGTATCGACAGCCTGGTCGAGCAGCTCTACGACATCAACAAGAAGCTGGTGTCGTTCGAGAGCCGCCTGATGCGGCTCGCCGACAGCCACGGCGTCGCCCGCGACGACTTCCTGCGCAACTATCAGGGCTCGGAGCTCGATCCGCGCTGGCTCAACCGGGTGTCGAAGCTCTCGGCCAAGGGCTGGAAGAACTTCGTCCACCACGAGAAGGACCGGATCAAGGACCTGCGCCAGGAAGTGCAGTCGATGGCGGCGCTCACCGGCCTCGAGATCGGCGAATTCCGCAAGATCGTGCACTCGGTGCAGAAGGGCGAGCGCGAAGCCCGTCAGGCCAAGAAGGAGATGGTCGAGGCCAACCTCCGCCTCGTGATCTCGATCGCCAAGAAGTACACCAACCGCGGCCTGCAGTTCCTCGATCTCATTCAGGAAGGCAACATCGGCCTGATGAAGGCGGTCGACAAGTTCGAGTATCGCCGCGGCTACAAGTTCTCGACCTACGCCACCTGGTGGATCCGGCAGGCGATCACCCGCTCGATCGCCGATCAGGCCCGCACCATCCGCATCCCGGTGCACATGATCGAGACGATCAACAAGATCGTCCGCACCTCGCGGCAGATGCTCAACGAGATCGGCCGCGAGCCGACCCCCGAAGAGCTCGCCGAAAAGCTCGGCATGCCGCTGGAGAAGGTCCGCAAGGTCCTGAAGATCGCCAAGGAGCCGCTGTCGCTCGAAACCCCGGTGGGTGACGAAGAGGACAGCCACCTCGGCGATTTCATCGAGGACAAGAACGCGGTGCTGCCGATCGACGCCGCGATCCAGTCGAACCTGCGCGAGACCACCACCCGCGTGCTCGCCTCGCTGACCCCGCGCGAAGAACGCGTGCTGCGCATGCGCTTCGGCATCGGCATGAACACCGACCACACGCTGGAAGAAGTCGGCCAGCAGTTCTCGGTGACCCGCGAGCGTATCCGCCAGATCGAAGCCAAGGCTCTGCGCAAGCTGAAGCATCCGAGCCGGAGCCGGAAGCTGCGCTCGTTCTTGGATAACTAATCACCCCATCGCGTCATGGCCGGGCTCGTCCCGGCCATCCACGTCTTTGGAGTTGCGACGTTTGAGAACGTGGATGCCCGGCGCGAGGCCGGGCATCACCATCGACACGAGGCGACGATGTCGAAACCGGTCATCTTCACCGTGTCCGCCGTTTGGGACGCCGACGCAGGCGTCTGGAGCGGACATTGCGACGACATCCCGGCAGCGGCCGACGCGCCGACGCTCGACGCGTTGCTGGCCAAGATCGAAGCCATGACGCTGGACCTGTTGCCGGATAATCATCCCGGCGTCGATCCGGCGTCGGTTTTTTTGCAGATCACCGCTTTGCGTGAAGCGCTCCCGGCGGCCTGATGGCGCCGCAGTTTGACCGCGAATTGAGAGACCTGCTGCGGGCAGCCGGCTGCACGCTGGTTCGCCAGGGCAAGGGAAGCCACGAGATCTGGCACAGCCCGCTCACGAATCGAAACTTCGCCGTTCCGGTCGGCATTCCGAGCCGTCACACCGCGAACGCCATCCTGCGCCAAGCGGGGCTGCCGAAGGCTTTTTGAGCCGCGAAAGCAGATGCGTAAGCGCCGTAGGTTGGGGGAGGCGCAGCCGTAACCCACCATCAGCACACGTGGCCAATGTCGCCCTCGCGTCTGCGCCTACGGGGCTGCTATTCCGCCGCGCCCGCGTAGCGCGCAATCTTGATATCGCCGGCGCGCTTGCGCGCCTCGGCGATATCGAAGCTGTTCTGCATGCGCATCAGAGTGTCCATCGACACGCCGAACGCCTTTTCGATGCGGAGCGCCATCTCAGGCGACAGCGACGCGCGCTCGTTCAGAACTGCGGACAGCGCCGGCCGGGTGACGCCCAAGACTTTCGCGGCTTCGGTGACGGACAGCCGGAGCGGTTCGATGATCTCGTGCTTCACGAAGCTGCCGGGGTGTACCGGGCTTTTCATCCGAAGGTCGGTCTTTGTCCGTATCGTCGGTCTCATCAAAGCACCCTAGCCCGTAGGATGGGTCAGGCGAAGCCGTAACCCATCATTTCCGCAGCGGCGCATGACGCCTTCGGCTTATGCACCCTACGGGCCGCGGCTGCCGATCCGCAACGAGACTTACTCCCGCACCAAGCACGCCCCAGCCGCAGCGCGCCCCCTCTCCCGCTTGCGGGAGAGGGCTGGGGTGAGGGCGACACGAGCACTGACTCAGCAACTCTGGACGCAGCCGCAGCGCGTATCTTCGGAGCCAGCGGCGTCGGCTCGTAGGGTGGGTTAGGCGAAGCCGTAACCCACCGCTCCGATCGCGGCGGATTACGCCTTTGGCTAATCCAGCCCCACGGGCTGCGCGTCTTCTATGGCCGCAGCGCGACACGTAGGCCGTCTGACATCATTTAGCGACACAAGCGCTTCAGTCCGGCAAGATGCTTGCCATCGACATGATCCATCATCTCGAGGAGCACACATGCTGCCGCGCGCGTTTCCTCCAGCGTCATTGACGAGAACGAGAGTAAGTCATCCAGATTGTCCGAGTGCGACTCGACCTGAGCCAATCTTTCTAATGCGGCGAGGCGGTCCCTATCGAGACCGGGATAATCTGTACAGAGCTTTGCAAGCTGGCCCGTGAGCCCCGAACTGCCGGGGCACTTGAAGGCAAGGAATACGTCGAGCACTCGACGGAGTACGTTCGGGATCATGTAGCCATGATCGTCATAGATGTTTGGGTTTTCGGTGAACCTGAGGATGTGGCTGAACAGAAAATGATACTCTGAATCATACTCCCGCAGTAGCTTTGACATCTCTACAATATTCGATGATCGCCTGTCCTGCCCTTCCGGAATGGCGGTATCGATGAAGAGAAATATCGCTGTGGGATCCTTCCCGTCTGCCGGCCTCGCACGCCCTTTCCATGCTTTGCGAAACTCGTTCATGCATTGCAGATTGTGTGTCAGCACGAACAACTGTCCCGCGCCGTTCAATCGATTCCGCACCAGCGAGCATGCATAATTGAGCGCCTTTGTGTCGAGGCTGGAGACAGGATCGTCGACGACAACAATCGTATCCTTTAGCTTGCGTCCTTCCGCTTCGATCGAAGAGAGGAAGTAGGAAATTGCGATCGCCGTCTTTTCGCCCTCGCTAGGCACACCTTTAATAGGTCTGCCATGGCGTCTGAGCTGGTAGCCCTGTTCCACAGGATGGACCGTTAGCTCATGATGGCCTAGATAGGAGGCAATAAGCTTGTTGATCGCGCCAGCGGCGGGGCCATGCTCCTTGATCTGCTGCCGTAGCTGGTCAGCGGAAGTGGTAAGTCGCTCAAGCTCTTTGCTGGCGGCTGAAAGGCTTGCCTTCGCGTCTTCAAAATCCTTGGCATAGTCGCGTAGTCCGTCTGGCACTCCGCGATGAAATGCTTGCGGATCGCCACTTCGGCGTCTTCCTTATGCTTCGAGAAGTCGCCAACGACTCCATTGTGCGCGGCGATGGTGGCGTTCATAGCGTCAATCGCCTGAGCTAAGCTCTCAACTGCCTCCGCCACATCGGCCTGCGATGCCACGGTTGACATATCGGCGGGCGTCGCCGGACGTTCCCGCTTTTGCGCCAAGACATCTCGAAGGTTGCCAAGGTGTCCGCGAACCGAACGCACCGCCTTGGCAACGCGGTCTCTGGTATCCTTGAAGCCGGCTCGCAATTCCGTCGCCAGCGCTTCCGTCGCAGGTACAAATTCCTCGAGCTGCTCCAGCGATGAGAAGACGGTCTCAAGGCGTTCGGCGGTCTTTACGAGCCGCGCGACGAAATCGTCGACTTGACTGTCAAATGCCGATGCGAGGAGCGCCTTTCGCTCGTTCAGAATCGTATTGCCACAGAATAAGCAGTCTTTGAGTCCATTGGCCTCATGAAACTCCTGACCACGTTTCAGCCACAGCAGCATGTCCGGAAAACGCTGCACCTCGTCGAGCGCCACCATAGTAAGCGACTGGGCGCAAATGTCCGTTATGAATTGGTAGGCTTTCTTGATGCTGGCAGACTCAAATTCCAACGGTGCGAGTCGCGGCAATGGTTCATCCAGACGCCTCGTATCCTCTGCTGCCTTGAGCTCGGCATCGGTCAAAGCCGTAATGCCGGCCGTCTTCCACGCTTCATAATCTTTCGCAAGCGCCGGGGCTTCATATTTTCGACTGCCGAGATGCAGGCGAGCGGCGATGATTTTGGCGCGGTCGCGTTTGAAATTGGCGAAGCTCTTGTCCGCGGTCTTTTCAACGGCCTCGGCATTGGTCTTCGTCGCCGCCTGCTTTGTAATTTGACCTTCGATCTTGGCTAGCTCAGCAGCAGCTTCCGCCTGATCCGCGCCAATAAAGAAGACAGGGCTTGCGTGCCCCGCTGTCCATTGGAGATTCTGCTCGACATAGTCAGCATTGAAGACCAGCAGGCGACGTTCAAGTCCTGTCGGCTTCTCAGGGCAGCCGAACTTGGTTCCGTCGTCTAATGTTACTTCGAACGAGCAACCATCCGGCAATTTCGGGTGAAGCGCGCCCGCTTCGAGGCTGGCAAACAGACGAGAGAGCGTGCTCTTTCCTGAGCCATTGAAGCCGTAGATAAGATTGTAACGTCGCAGCGAGAGAGACGGTGATCGTACACTACGGTCCGCAAAGATGCCCATGCCTTGCATTGACTGCAAATTCGTGACGATTGCCGACATCTACCCCCCATCTCAACTCTCAGCGACGAGACTTCGGATAGAAATCATATCCGCGAGGGGAGTCCAAAGGATATGATTTCGAAAGCGGCCGGAATAATTTCAGAGGATTTCCGACCTCTCGGTCGATAGCAATTGGAGGGGTGAAACAAGACTAGTTATCATACTCACTCAGTCTAGCGCGAAGCGCGCTGGTGGCGACCCTGCCGCCAAGCTGGCGGGGCTCGACAACGCACACGGGTGCCTCGACATCATCTGCGGGTTCATCAGCCAGCTGACCGAATCGGTCAACGTCACGTGGCTGGTCGGCGGGTCTTTCCAGGAGTGTGCGAATCCCGGCGACACGGCAGGCGCCAGCGACGTGCGCTTCACAGTCGACATGCCAGCGGGGGATGCCGCTGCCGATAGCTAGCCCCCCACCTGTCCTTCCAGTTCCGCTTCCGCCATACTCTCCGCTCCACGTGTCGAATCCGTAGAGCCTGCTTTGGCGCGACTTAAAGTCTGGGACATCATTCACGCTACGCGGCGGCTGCGGTCGCTAGGGCTGCTCGGCGATCTGGCGGCGGTGGCGGCAACCGGTGCGGCGCTGCTGCTGCGTATGGTGCTCGATCCGGTGCTGCCGCCGGGCTTTCCCTATTTGACCTTCTTTCCGGCCGACGTTCTCACCGCGTTCTTCTTCGGGCTGCGGCCCGGCATCATCTGCGCGGTGCTGAGCGGGCTGGCGGCGTGGTACATCTTCATTCCGCCGTTCTTCAGCTTCGACCTGTCGCCGCCGACCACGATCGCGCTGGCGTTTTACGTGTTCATCGTCACGGTCGACATCTCGCTGATCCACATCATGCACCTGGCCGCGGCGCGGCTGCGCGCCGACGCCGAGGAGACCGCGCGGCTGTATGAGCAGCAGCGGACGATGTTTCAGGAGCTGCAGCACCGCGTCGCCAACAACATGCAGTTCGTCTCGGCGATGCTGCGGCTGTACGCCAAGCGCGCCGGTGACGATCCGGCAGCGATGCTGACGGCGCTCGACGACGCGCGGGTGCGGCTCGACGTGATGTCGCGGATTCACCGCCATCTCTACGACCCGGCCAACGTCACCCGGCCGGTCGGTGAGTTCTTCCAGGATCTGTGCGCCAATCTCGGCGATGCGGCGGGCGCCAGCGACGTGCGCTTCACGGTCGAGATGCCGCCGGTGCAGTTCGATCTCACCAAGCTGACGCCGCTGTCGTTGATCGCCGTCGAGATCGTCACCAATGCGCTGAAGCACGCGTTTCCCGACGGCCGCGGCACCATCACGCTGCGGCTGGTGCAGGACGGCGAGCGCATCGTCTTCACCATCTCCGACGACGGCAAAGGCATGACGCCGGCCGAGGCCCCCGGCGCTGGTAACAGCCTCGGCCTCAAGATCATCCACAACCTCGCCGCCCAGATCGGCGGCCGCATCAGCTACGACGCTGGCCCGGGCACCACTGCCCGGATCGAATTCGACCGGGCGAGCTAGAGCCAAGCCGCCGCTTCGGCGCCGTTCAAACGATCGAGGCGACGGCGCATGTCTTGTCGAGATGTCTGGTGGAGCTGCCTGATTGATTTTGCGGCGATCGATGATCACGGCGAACGGCACTGAAGCGTGAATCATTAGTGAAGCATTCAGATCTGAATTGTATCTGGTGCATTCTGCGCAGCCGCGTCCGGCGGTCGCTCGGAGCGATGGCTTGTTTCGGCGGAGATGACACGAAGCCCGATGCGCGGTCTCTGGAATCAGATTGCCACCAGCCTCAAGACCCGGTTTCTGGTCGTCACCATCTGCGTATTCGGTCTGGTCGCCCTGCCGGCCTATGCCGCGTTCGAATTCCTCACCCGCAAGACCGCGGTCGCGCTCGGCACGTTGTTCGCCGAGAAGCAGGTGCTGTTCGACCGCTACCGCGGCCTCGAGGCGCTGACCCGGGAGGTCTCGCTGGCCGAGACGGTCGCCCGGTCGCCGGCGGTGCGCGCCTGGGCCCGCGACGAGGCCGACCCCGCCAAGACCAAGCTCGGGCTGGCCGAGCTCGAGCATTACCGACTGTCGTTTCACGACAAGAGCTATTTCTTCGTCGTCGACGGGTCCGGCAATTACTACTTCAATAACGCCGAGAACGCCTACGACGGAAACCAGCTTCGCTATCAGGTCAAGCGCGACAATCCGCGCGACGGCTGGTATTTCAAGACGATCGCGGCCGGACAGCCCTGCCAGCTCAATGTCGACCGCGACGACCATCTTGCCGTCACCAAAGTCTGGATCAACTGCGTCATCGCCGAGCAGGGCCGGATTCTCGGCGTGATCGGCACCGGCGTCGACCTCACCGAATTCATCAGCGAGGTTGTGGCGCTGCCGCAGACCGGTGTCACCAGCATGTTCGTCGATCATGCCGGCGCCATCCAGGCGCATCGCGATCCGGCGATGGTCGATTTCCACAGCCTCACCAAGGACACCAAGACCAAGAAGACGATTTTCCAGCAGGTCGACAGTCCCGCCGACGCCGCCGAACTCGGCGCCATGATGCGGCGCGTCTCCGGCGGCGCCGCGGCGGTGGAATCGCGCTTCATGAACATCGGGGGGCGCGAGTTCCTGGTCGGAGTCGGCTATCTCGACCAGCTGGGCTGGTTCAACGTGACGCTGATGGACATCGACGCCATCATCGATCGCAGCTTGTTCACCCCGATCGCGTTGTTGCTGATCGTGATGATGACGGCGGCGGTCGCGCTCGTCACCATCCTGTTCCGCCGGGTCGTGCTCGATCGGCTCGCCACCGTCGAGGCGGCGGCGCGGCGGGTCGAAGACGGCGACTTCGACCATATCGTCGTCGACCGGGGCAGCGACGAGATCGGCCGGCTGTCGCGCACCTTGTCGGGCATGGCGCACGCCGTGCGCGATCACACCCGCATTCTCGAGGATCTGGTCGACGAGCGGACTGAGAAACTGCGGCGTCTCGCCAATGTCGATCTGCTGACCGAGATTCCCAACCGCCGCGGCTTCACCCAGGTGTTCGAACAATGGCTGGCCGCCTCGCCCTTGGCGCCACGGTCGGCCGGGCTGCTGCTGATCGATCTCGATGGATTCAAGGACGTCAACGATGTGTTCGGCCATCTGGCCGGCGACCGGCTGCTGTGCGAAACCGCGCGGCGGCTGGCGCCGCTCCTCACCGAGCGGGACAGCTGCGGCCGCTGGGGCGGCGATGAGTTCGTCGTGCTGGTCGAGGATCGCGATGCGGACGCCCTGCGAGAGCTGTGCGCGCGGATGGTCGCCGCGATGAACGCCGCGCCGATCCGCTCCGACGATGGGCAGGACATCGCGCTGACGGTCTCGATCGGTGCCTGCCGGGTGGTCTCGGGCGGCTCGATCGACGCTGCCTTTGCAGAGGCTGATGCGGCGCTGTACGCCGCCAAGCGCGCCGGCCGCAACCGCTTCGTGCTGTTCGACGTGGGCGCCGGGTCAGCGCTCGGCGAAGTGGTGACGGCGCAAGCTTGAGCCGGAGTGCGCCTCAGAGCCCGACCGGAAAACAGCGCAGTGAAATCAAGCACTTTCGTTCAACCCGTCATGCCCGGCCTCGTGCCGGGCATCCACGCCTTGTAGCGAACGCAGCAACACAGGCGTGGATGGCCGGGACAAGCCCGGCCATGACGAAACTCATCGGCAATTGAACGGCTCATCGGAGCCTTTCAATGAGCTGCCTGCATTTCCGGCCAGGCTCTCAACAAGACGCTCGCGCCCTGGCTTGTTACTTCCCCTCGACGAATGCCCGGAAGCGGTCGGCCCAGGCCGGGTGCCAGCGCGACAGTGCGGGGCGGTTGTCGATGATGTCGCCGGCGGCCCAGGCGATGCGGCGTTCGTCGAGGCTGCGGGGCACGTCGTTGTCCGGGCACAGGATGTAGAAGTCTCCGTCCTCGAGCCGCGCCAGCATGAAGTCGACGGTCTGCTCGGCGGTCCAGGCGCCGGCCGGCTTCTCGCTGCGGCCGCGCGCCGTCAGCGCGGTGAAGACGAAGCCGGGGATCAGCAGATGCGCCGTCACTGCGCAGCCCTCGGTGGTGCGCAGCTCGTGCGCCAGCGCTTCGGTGTAGGCTTTCACGCCGGCCTTGGAGACGTTGTAGGCCGGGTTGCCTGGCGGCGTGGTGATGCCCTGCTTGGAGCCGGTGTTGATGATCAGCCCCGGCCGGCCGCGGGCGATCATGCCCGGCGCGAAGATCTGCGAGCCGTGGATCACGCCCCACAGATTGACGGCCAGGATGCGCTCATAGGCCTCGCGCGGGCCGAGCGCGGTGCTCGGCGGCTCGATGCCGGCATTGTTCATCACCACGTCGACGCCGCCGAACCGCGCGGTGACGGCGGCGCGCAGCGCTTCGAGCTGGTCGGGTTTGGCGACGTCGGTTTCCTTCGCCAGCACGTCGTCGGCGCCGCCGCCTGCGACATGCGCCAGCAGTTCGGCGGCGCGGGCGAGGTGATCGGCATTCAGATCCGCGATCGCCACCTTCATGCCGGCCTGCAGAAACCGCTTGGCGGCCGCAAAGCCGATCCCCGATGCGCCGCCGGTGACCACGGCGACCTGATCCTTGGCGATGGCGGGATGCGGCATGGCGGTCTCCTCGAGGCGGATGGCGATGCCCGGGAGATAGGCGTAGCGGCGGAAGACGCAAGCCGGGGGGACAAGCGGACTTTGATCGTCATTGCAAGCGAAGCAATCCAGCGACGCCGTGTCCTGGCTTCTGATCGCTTCGCCGCTTCGCGCCTCGCAAGGACGGGCAGAGCGCGACGTCGGACTGTTACCGCTTCTGCACGAACACCGTGCCGGCCGAGTAGCCTGCGCCGAACGAGCAGATCAGGCCGAGGTCGCCTTGTGCCATGTCGTCCTGGTGCTTGTGGAAGGCGATGATCGAGCCGGCCGACGAGGTGTTGGCGTAGTCGTCGAGGATGATGACGTTCTCGTCGCGCGTCGGATCGCGGCCCAGCACCTTGCGGCCGATGATCTCGTTCATGTTGATGTTGGCCTGGTGCAGCCACATCCGCTTCAGGCCGTGCGGATCGATGCCGATCTCGCGGGCGTGCTCGATGATCATTTCCGAGACCAGCGGCACCACTTCCTTGAACACCTTGCGGCCCTGCTGCACGAACAGCTTGTCGACATTGTCGCGGCCTTCCGGCCAGGCGCGGTTGAGGAAGCCGGCGTTGTTGCGGATGTTGTTGGAGAACTGCGTCTTCAGCTTGGTACCGAGGATCGACCAGCCGCCGTTTGCATCATCGGCGCGCTCGACGATCGCCGCGGTGGCGACGTCGCCGAAGATGAAGTGACTGTCGCGGTCGCGGAAGTTGAGATGGCCGGAGCAGATCTCCGGATTGACCATCAGCACCGCATCGACCGAGCCGCCGCCGACGAAGTCCGCAGCGGTCTTCAGCCCGAAGGTCGCCGACGAGCAGGCGACGTTCATGTCGAACGCGAAGCCGCCGAGGCCCAGCGCGTTCTGCACCTCGATCGCCATCGCCGGATAAGCG
>NZ_QUML01000061.1:0-11967 GCF_010907025.1 Rhodopseudomonas sp. BR0G17
GCGTCCGGCGTGGGGGGGGGGACGGGGGGATGGTCAGCTACCTCGGCCCACCGGTCTTCGCAGCCTTCGTCTGGTGGTTCTCCACCGGAGCGGTGCTGCTCCTGGTCGGCAGCGTCGGCCGCTCCGAATTGCTGCGGGCGGTGTGCGCCGGGGGAATGCTCACCATCGCGCTGTGCGGCCTGTCGGTCACCGCGCACGACGTCAGCGTCGGCGCGGCCTACATGGCGTTCAGCTGCATCATCTTCCTGTGGGGGGCGCAGGAAATCGCGTTCCTGTCGGGCTGGCTCACCGGCCCGCGGGCCGAACCGTGCCCGCCCGACGCCAAGGGCTTCATGCGCTTCAGCTACGCGCTGCAGGCCATCCTCTATCACGAGCTCTGCCTGCTCGCTTGCGGCGCTGTGGTGCTCGCGGTGACGTTCGGCGCCGAAAACCAGGTCGGGCTGTGGACCTATACGGCGCTGTGGGTGCTGCGCCAGAGCGCCAAGATCAATCTGTTCCTCGGCGTGCCCGTCACCAATGACGAGCTGATGCCGGATGCCGTCCAGTTCTTGAAGACCTACTTCGCCCGCAAGCCGGTCAGCGCGTTCTTCCCGATTTCTGTGACAATGGCGACCGCAGTGCTGGTGGTTATGATCCAGCGCATTGTCGAAGTCGCCGATACGCCGTTTGAAGTGGTTGGTCTCACGCTGGTGTCGACGCTGTTTGCGCTCGGCGTCGTTGAGCATTGGTTCATGCTGCTGCCCCTGCCTGCCATCACGCTGTGGAGCTGGGGCATTCGTCCAGGTTTCTCGCCGGAGAACAACGTCATGGAACAGAAACCCTCCGCCACCATCACGGCTGCATCCGCGCAGGGATCGTCTGCGCAGCTTTCAGAAGCTCCGACCGCCGCTGAGGCTCGCTCCGCCGCGCCGCAGCTCGTCGTCGTCCCCACCGCCCGCGCCGAAGAGGCGCAGCCGAAGGCGCGCCAGCTGTGCGCCCGGCAGCGGCTGGAAGACCAGTTCCGCCAGACCTTCCTGGAGCAACATCCACGGAGCGGCTTGGCAACGGCACGGGTCGCAGAACCCGCCGCGACGCTCAACGGGAGGACGTCATGAACTACGAAGCCTATTTCAAGCGGCAGATCGAAGGCCTCCATCGCGAGGGTCGCTATCGCGTGTTCGCCGACCTCGAGCGTCACGCGGGTTCGTTCCCGCGCGCGACTCACCATCGGCCCGAAGGCACCAACGAAGTTACGGTATGGTGCTCCAATGACTATCTCGGCATGGGCCAGCACCCGGCGGTGCTGAGCGCGATGCACGAGGCGCTGGACAGCTGCGGCGCCGGCGCCGGCGGCACCCGCAACATCGCGGGCACCAACCACTATCACGTGCTGCTGGAGCAGGAGCTCGCCGCGCTGCACGGCAAGGAAGCCGGCCTGCTGTTCGCATCGGGCTATGTCTCGAACTGGGCGACGCTGTCGACGCTGGCATCGCGCATGCCCGGCTGCGTGATTCTGTCGGACGAGCTGAACCACGCCTCGATGATCGAAGGCATCCGCCACAGCCGCAGCGAGACCCGGATCTTCGCGCATAACGACCCGCGCGACCTCGAGCGCAAGCTCGCCGATCTCGACCCGCATGCGCCGAAGCTGGTGGCGTTCGAGTCGGTGTACTCGATGGACGGCGACATCGCGCCGATCGCCGAGATCTGCGACGTCGCCGACGCGCACAACGCCATGACTTATCTGGATGAGGTGCACGGCGTCGGCCTGTACGGCCCGAACGGCGGCGGCATCGCCGATCGCGAAGGCCTCAGCCACCGCCTCACGGTGATCGAGGGCACGCTGGCGAAAGCGTTCGGCATCGTCGGCGGCTACATCACCGGCTCGGCGGCGCTGTGCGATTTCGTCCGCAGCTTCGCCTCGGGCTTCATCTTCTCGACCTCGCTGCCGCCGGCGGTCGCCGCCGGTGCGCTGGCAAGCGTCCGCCACATCCGCTCCAGCTCGGCCGAGCGTGATCGTCACCAGGATCGCGTCGCGCGGCTGCGGATGCGGCTCGACCAGGTCGGCGTCGCCCATATGCCGAACCCGAGCCACATCGTGCCGGTGATGGTCGGCGATGCGGTGCTGTGCAAGCAGATCAGCGACGAGCTGATCAACCGCTACGGCATCTATGTGCAGCCGATCAACTATCCGACCGTGCCGCGTGGCACGGAGCGGCTGCGGATCACGCCGTCGCCGCAGCACACCGACGCCGACATCGAGCATCTGGTGCAGGCGCTCTCTGAAATTTGGGCACGGGTCGGCCTCGCCAAGGCCGCCTGAGTCCTTCACTGATCTACCCGAGAAAGACTGGCGCGCGCCTCCCGGCGCGCGCCTTTGTTTTTTGCGGGGCTCCGCGCTTCAGGCCCGGGCGCTGCGGCGGTGTGCTTCGGTCAAACGCCGAAGCCCATAGTGGAGGCTTGGGCGTTTGAGAGCCTCAGTCTCGCGCTCGGCCTAGAGCGCTTCATCGATTGATTGAAGCGGATTTGGCCTTTGCCAAGCGTCTGAAGTCCTCATCCTGAGGAGCCCGGCAAAGCCGGGCGTCTCGAAGGATGAGGAGCCACATCGCGTGCGGCGCATGGTTCGAGACGGCGCTTCGCGCCTCCTCACCATGAGGCTCTACAAGCTGCGACCGCTAGGAAGTTCGGTCCTGATTCTGTCAAAAGCAGAGATGCTCTAATCTCTCCCCGCGCGTGGGGAGTGGTCGGATGGCGCAGCGATCCGGGCGAGGGGGCGTTTCGGCATAGCCGAGCTTCAGATCTTTCGACGGCGAGGCGCGGGCTCAGCGGGTCAGAACTGGCCGCCCCCTCGGTTCAGCCCCGCTTGCCGCGCGGCGACGGCCGGGTGAGCCGCATCCGGCCATGGGTGCGCGGCAGGAAGTGCGAGCCTTCGGCCTTGATGAACTCCAGCATCGCCCGCGCCGGCGGCAGCAGCACCTTGTCCTTGCGGCTGACCACAAACCATTGCCGCACCACCGGCAGCCCCTCGACGTCCAGGATCACCAGCCGGCGCTCGTCGAGCTCGGTGGCGACGGTGTGGGCCGAAATGAAAGCGACGCCGAGCCCGGCGATCACCGCCTGCTTGATGGTTTCGTTGCTGCTCATTTCCATGCCGATCGGCGGGCTGATGCCGGCGCCGCCGAAGAACTGCTCCATCAGGCTGCGGGTGCCGGAGCCGGGCTCGCGGGTGACGAAGGTTTCGTTCGCGAGCTCCTTCGGCGCGATGTTGTCCTTGCGTGCCAGCCGGTGCGCGGTCGGCGCGATGATGACGTGGGGGTGGTCGCCGATCAGATGGACGTC
The DNA here is from genome assembly GCF_010907025.1 of Rhodopseudomonas sp. BR0G17. Lineage (NCBI taxonomy): Bacteria > Pseudomonadati > Pseudomonadota > Alphaproteobacteria > Hyphomicrobiales > Nitrobacteraceae > Rhodopseudomonas > Rhodopseudomonas sp. BR0G17. The sequence continues at coordinate 3,319 of NZ_QUML01000061.1, forward strand.
GACTTCGAGGTCGACCGGCGGCCGCCCCATGATGGCGATGTCGAGCTCGTAGTTGCGCAGCTCGGCGCCGATCTCCTGGCGGTTGCCGATCGACAGGTGGACATCGATCTTCGGATGGCGCTTGAGGAAGCCGGAGATCGCGAACGGCACGAAGTACTTTGCGGTCGACACCGCACCGATCGAAATCCGCCCCGCGGTCTTGCCGGCGATCATCTCCAGCGAGGTCTCGCAGGCGGCGATCGCCGCCTCGATCCGCTCGCTGAGCGCCAGCACCTCGCGCCCGGCATCGGTCAGCCGCATCCCGTCGTTGCTGCGCTGGATCAGCGGCAGATCGGCCAGCGCCTGCAGATTGCGGAGCTGCAGCGTCACTGCCGGCTGGGTCAGGTTCAGCTTGCCGGCCGCCGCCGTGATGCTGCCGGTCTCAGCCAGCGCCGCCAGCGCGCGAAGCTGGCGAATCGAGACGGTTTTGAACTGTCGGCTCATCAAACAAACACGCGTGCGGGAACGATTGCGAACTGTCGGCTATTCGCCCGAGAGGGTCAACCTGGACGCGGGGCTGTCACCCTTGGTCCGTGTCTTATGGGGGGACGGGTGCACGAAGCGTGCAAGCCCTTGGGCTACCTTCTGCCGAGGGCGATTGCCCCAGCGATGGCCGGGCTCGTCCGAGTCGGCCTCGTCTTATGGCGGCATGGCTGTGCGGAGGGGAGCGTACGAGATCGGGTGCGAAGCGGGGAGGGGTTGTGCCTGACCTGTTAGTTGGCGGCTGTGGGTCCCTCCTGAATTGAACGATCTAGTGATTAGTTCGACGCAATGGCGGGTATTGTGATTTTGCGGCAAGAAGCTCGGCAATATAGGCATCTTTTGATGCGCTGCAGTGAATGCCATGATTACTACGTAACTACGTGAGATAACGAGTATCGGCCGGTTTGGCTTTGCAGTGCACGAGAATCACGGTCATTTAAACGGTATATTAGCGGTCGAATTATCGTCATTCTCGCTGTTTCGTTGCGTGATACGGAGTGGCTGGCTGTCGCCACGGCAAAAGCGACATACGATCATCGAAAGGGAGGTCGTGTGAAAAGTCGTATTCTGCATATTGATGACGATCCAGCGATGCTGAAGGTCGTCGCCGCGGTGTTGTCCCGAGATCCGGATCTTGAAACCAGGGGATGCCTTTCCGCCGAGGAAGGGGTGCGCGCCGCAGCCGAATGGCTGCCGGACCTGATCCTCAGCGATGTTTCGATGCCGGATGTCGACGGCGTGCAATTCCTCGAAGAACTCCGCAATCAGCCTGTCACCATGAGCATCCCGGTGGTCTTCACCACCGCCTGCGGCCGGTTCGACGACATCTCCGATTTCAAGTCGCTCGGTGCCTCCGGCATCATCGCCAAGCCGTTCAATCTGCGCGAACTGATCAGCAGCGTGCGCAGTTATCTCGAGCTTGCAGCGGCGGCTGCCGACGACGCCGGCCCGCTTCCCGACGTCGAGATCCGCGACCGTTTCAGGGAAGACGCCGTACTGCTGTGCGAGCTGCGGGAGCCGTTCGAATCCGGGGCGGCGCCGGATGGGCTGCGCCATGTGGCTCACAAGCTGGTCGGCGTTGCCGGGATCTACGGCTTTGCGGCGATCAGCGCGGCTGCGGCCGCGGTGGAACGCGCGCTGAAGCATGCGGTGCACGATCCAGCTTCCCGGCCCGACGTGGTGTCCCGCCTCGACGACCTGCTCGACCTCTTGGACCAGAACAGCGGCCTGCGGCCGGATTGATCAGCGCGACTGGAGAGCCGTATGAGCGCCCCTGTGATCCTGATTGCGGACGACGATCCGGCGGTTTTGGCCGCATTGTCGGCGCGATGCCGCAAGATCGGCTTCGAGGTCGACACCGCCACCAACGGGCTGCAGATGCTGCTCAAGGCGAGGCGCAAGTCGCCGGACCTGATCATCGTCGACATCAACATGCCAAAGCTCGACGGGCTCACCGCTTCGTTTCACCTGCTCGAACCGGGCGGTCTGCCGGTCGACGTCATCGTCGTCACCGGCATCACCTGCGAGGAGACGCTGGAGCGCTGCGAGGCGATGGGGATGTTCTACGCCTGCAAATGTGAGCAGTTCTGGCATCACATCAGCTGCGCGCTCACCGAGATCTTTCCGCAGATGGCCGAAGCGATCGCCGAGCACACCGGGCCGCTGATGGCCGGGCCCGACGTGCTGCCGATCCGGCCGCGCGTGCTGGTGGTCGACGACGACGAGCAGGTCGGCCAGTTCCTGGCGAGCCGGCTGAAGAAACTCGGGATCGAGGTGCTGTATGCGCCGAACGCCGCCCGTGCATTGCGGATGGCGGCCGGTCAGTATCCGAGCGTGGTGGTGACCGACTATCACATGCCGGAAGGCGACGCCGACTTCCTGATCATGCGGCTGCGCAGCTCGCGCACGACGGCGCAGATCCCCGTCATCGTCCTCAGCGGATGGGAGATCGATGAAGCCACCGCCAAGCTGCTGAAGCGCGACATGCTGGGCTACTCCGGCGCAGTGGCGATCTTCAAGAAGTCGTTCGACGTGCAGGCGCTGTTCGACACCATCCAGCAATACTGCACCGGCGAGCCCAGGCCGGACCCTGCGGTCTAGGCGGATGGCGCACCGATGAACGACTTCAAAGACGCCAAGAGGAAGTTCGAAGGTGCACTGATTCCGGCGCCGCGCCGGCCGGTGCGGCGGGGCGGGCGAGCCTTGATCCGCCTGGTCGGCGTCGCCGTGATCGTCTCGCTCAGCGTGATGGCCGGACGGATCGCCTCGCAATACACCCGCACCTGGGAGCCTCCCGGCCTCGGGCACGGGCTCGACGTTCCCTGGTGGATCTTCGTGATCTCGCTGGCGGTCGGCCTGTCGATCGCCGGTCTGATCGAACTGCAATTGTCGCGCTACGAGCGGCGCAACGCGCACAAGCTCAAGCAGGCGCATCTTGCGGCGATCGTCGAGGGATCGAGCTACGCGATCGTCGGCCAGTCGATCGACGGCACGGTGCTGAGCTGGAACAAGACCGCCGAGCGGCTGTTCGGCTACACCGCCGAGCGGGCGATCGGCCAGAACGCCACCGAGCTGATGGTCCCCGACGATCTGCGCGACGAAGAGCAGCAGATGCTGTCCGGTATCAGCGACGGCACCGCGTTCGCGTATCTCTGGACCAAGCGCAAGCGGGCGAACGGCACGCTGGTCGATGTCGCGGTCAGCATCTCGCCGATCCGCGCCGATGACGGCCGGCTGATCGGGATGGCGGCGTCGATGCGCGACATCACCGATCTGGTGCAGGCGGAGCGCGAGGTTCACGACCTCAACGCCGCGCTGGAGCGCCAGGTCGCCGAGCGCACCTGCCAGCTCGAGAAAACGCTGACGCTGCAGACCGCCATCCTCGAACGCGCCGCCTATGCGGTGATCGCCACCGACGTCTCCGGCACCATCACGCTGTTCAATCCGGCCGCCGAGCGCATGCTGGGCTACAAGGCCTCCGATCTGATCGGCCGCGCGACCGCGATGCTGTTCCACGACCCTGACGAACTCGCCGCGCGTGCCGACGCGATACGCAAGGAGGGAGTGACCGTCAACACCAATCTCGGTGTGCTGCAGGCGCGCCTTGCCCGTAACGATCCCGACACCGCGGTGTGGACCTACATCGATGCGCTCGGCAACCGGATCCCGACCCGGCTCACCCTCAGCCGGCTGCGCACCCGTGACGGCGTCAATCTCGGCGTGCTGGGGATCGCGGTCGATCTCACCGAACAGCTCAAATACGAGGACGAACTCAAGGCCGCGCGCGCCACCGCCGAGCAGGCCAGCGCCGCCAAGGCGGACTTCCTCGCCAATATGAGCCACGAAATCCGCACCCCGCTGAACGGCATCATCGGTTATGCCGATCTGGTGCTGGAGGACGAGACGCTGGCGCCGGATACACGCCGTCAGGTGATGCGGATCTTCGAGGCCAGCGACTCGCTGCGGGTGATCATCGACGACATTCTCGACTTCTCGAAGATCGAAGCCTGCGGCGTCACGCTGGAGAGCAAGCCGCTCTACATCAACGAGCTGATCGCCAATTGCGCCTCGATCATCGAGCCGAAGGCGGACGAGAAGGGGCTGAAGCTGATCGCGACCGCGCGGGCCACGCCGCCGGTGCTGATCGGCGATGCGGTGCGGCTCCGTCAGGTGCTGCTCAACCTGATGAACAACGCCGTCAAGTTCACCTCGGCCGGATCGGTCGAGCTGATCGTGTCGTGCATCGGGCGGGTCGATCATCTGGTCCGGCTGCGCATTTCGGTTGCCGACACCGGCATCGGGATTTCGCCGGAGGCGCAGAAAGGGCTGTTCAAGCGCTTCAGCCAGGCCGATGAGACGATCTCGCGCAAATTCGGCGGCACCGGCCTCGGGCTGGCGATCTCGCAGCGGATCGTCCAGGCGATGCACAGCGAACTCAAGATCGAAAGCCAGCCGGGCGCCGGCAGCACGTTCTATTTCGAAGTCGAGATGCCGGTCGCCGAACGGCTCGATATCGAGCGCCACGATGCGCAGGTCCATTGCAGCCGCTCGGCCAAGATCCTGGTGGTCGACGACGTCGAGATGAACCGCGATCTGTGCAAGACCATGCTGACCCGGGCCGGCCACCTGGTCGATCTCGCCGACAGCGGCGCGGCCGCGATCGCGATGGTGGCGAGCCGTAGCTACGACCTGATCTTCATGGACGTCCAGATGGGCGAGATGGACGGGCTGGAAGCCACCCGCCGGATCCGCGCGCTCGGCTGTATTTACCGCGACGTGCCGATCATCGCGCTCACCGCCAACGTGCTTCCCGAGCAGGTCGAGCGCTACAAAGCGGCGGGCGTCGACGGCCACCTCGGCAAGCCGATCAACCGCGCCGAACTGCTGGCCTGCGTGGCGCGATGGATCGACGGCGATATCGCGCATGTGCCGTCCGAGCCATTGGCGCCGATCGAGCTTGGCTCCGAGCCGGACCATCCGGTGCGCGATCAGGCTGCGCTGGAAGATCTGCGGATGTTCGCCAGCGACCACGATATCGCGGGCTTTTCCGAGCAGCTTCGCGACACCATCGCGCGTATCAGGACGCAGTGGCCGCACCACATCGACGCGATGAAGCTCGATCACGAGGCGCGGACCGCGCTCGGCGCCACAGCTCACAAGACGGTGTCGCTCGCCGGTCAGCTCGGCTTCAAGCAATTAGCGGCAGCGTGCCGCCGGATGGAGGCCGCCTGCGCCCCCCACAAGGATATTCCCGATGCGTTTGCGGCGCTTCACGCCGCGCTCGACAACGCCGAGCCGGTGCTCGACGCTCCGTCTGAGGTGGCCTGATCGCGTCGCCGGACGATATAAGAAATTCTTTTGCGATATCGAAGATAATAAAATTTCTCTTATTTTCGCGGTTGTGGTCAATGTCCTCCCACAACGCATCCCGCGACGCCGATCGGCTCAGCGCGAACTTCGCGATCGAGTTCCCGAACGGTGTCCGACCATCCAGCCGCCTCGGCCGGCCAGGGCTTTCAAGGAGGACGACATGAACGAAGCAGTCACCATCCGCGGCAAGGACCGCTATCGCTCGGGCGTGATGGAATACAAGAAGATGGGCTATTGGGAGCCCGACTACGAGCCGAAGGACACCGACGTTATCGCGCTGTTCCGCGTCACCCCGCAGGACGGCGTCGATCCGATCGAAGCCGCCGCGGCCGTCGCCGGTGAATCGTCCACCGCGACCTGGACGGTGGTGTGGACCGACCGCCTGACCGCAGCCGAGAAGTATCGCGCCAAGTGCTACCGCGTCGATCCGGTGCCGAATTCGCCCGGCCAGTACTTCGCCTACATCGCCTATGACCTCGACCTGTTCGAGGCCGGCTCGATCGCCAACCTCACCGCGTCGATCATCGGCAACGTGTTCGGCTTCAAGCCGCTCAAGGCGCTGCGGCTCGAGGATATGCGGCTGCCGATCGCCTATGTGAAGACGTTCCAGGGCCCGGCGACGGGCATCGTGGTCGAGCGCGAGCGCATGGACAAGTTCGGCCGGCCGCTGCTCGGCGCCACCGTCAAGCCGAAGCTCGGCCTGTCGGGCCGCAACTACGGCCGCGTGGTGTATGAGGCGCTGAAGGGCGGTCTCGACTTCACCAAGGACGACGAGAACATCAACTCGCAGCCGTTCATGCATTGGCGTGAGCGCTTCCTGTACTGCATGGAGGCGGTCAACAAGGCGCAGGCCCAGACCGGCGAGATCAAGGGCACCTACCTCAACGTCACCGCTGCTACGATGGAGGACATGTACGAGCGCGCCGAATACGCCAAGGAGCTTGGCTCGATCATCGTGATGATCGACCTCGTGATCGGCTACACCGCGATCCAGTCGATGGCGAAGTGGGCGCGCAAGAACGACATGATCCTGCATCTGCATCGTGCCGGTCACTCGACCTACACGCGGCAGCGCAATCACGGCGTGTCGTTCCGCGTCATCGCCAAGTGGATGCGGCTCGCCGGCGTCGACCACATCCATGCCGGCACCGTGGTCGGCAAGCTGGAGGGCGATCCGGCGACCACCAAGGGCTACTACGACATCTGCCGCGAGGACTTCAACCCGATGGCGCTGGAGAACGGGCTGTTCTTCGACCAGCATTGGGCCAGCCTCAACAAGCTGATGCCGGTGGCCTCGGGCGGCATCCACGCCGGCCAGATGCACCAGTTGCTCCATCTGCTCGGCGAAGACGTCGTGCTGCAGTTCGGCGGCGGCACCATCGGCCATCCGATGGGCATCGCGGCCGGCGCCACCGCCAACCGCGTCGCGCTGGAAGCCATGATCCTCGCCCGCAACGAGGGCCGCGACTACCTGCACGAAGGTCCGGAAATCCTCGCCAAGGCGGCGCAGACCTGCACGCCGCTGAAGGCCGCGCTCGACACCTGGAAGAACGTGACCTTCAACTACGAATCCACCGACACCCCCGACTACGCGCCGACCCCGTCGGTGTCGGTCTAACAACCTCAACCCGGCCGATTGGCCTTGACCCGTCATTGCGAGGAGCGAAGTGACGAAGCAATCCAGAAGCCCGGTGCACTGCGCTGGATTGCTTCGCTTCGCTCGCAATGACGCAGGCTTTCGGTGCACGGCGAAAACCAAGGAGCAATTTCCAATGCGACTGACCCAAGGCTGTTTCTCGTTCCTGCCCGATCTCACCGACGAGCAGATCGCCGCCCAGGTGCAATACGCGCTGTCCAAGGGCTGGGCGGTGAACCTCGAGTTCACCGACGACCCGCATCCCCGCAATACCTATTGGGAGATGTGGGGCCTGCCGATGTTCGATCTGCAGGACGCCGCCGGCGTGATGATGGAACTGAACGAATGCCGCAAGATCTACGGCGATCGCTACATCCGGCTGTCGGCGTTCGACTCCTCGCATGGCTGGGAATCGGTGCGGCTGTCGTTCATCGTCAACCGTCCGAAGGACGAGCCCGGCTTCCGGCTCGACCGTCAAGAGTCCGACGGCCGCAACATGCGGTACACCACGCGTGCCTATTCGGCCGACAAGCCTGAAGGCCGCCGCTACGGAGGCTGATCGTGGACGCGACAGCAACGACGCCCAATGGAGACGACGCGCCGCCCGCGCGCGTCGATCTCCGCGCCGAGTTCAACGAGGTGGGCATCGGTGAGGTGCTGGATCAGCTCGATCGCGAGCTGGTCGGGCTCAAGCCGGTCAAGACCCGCATCCGCGAGATCGCGGCGCTGCTTCTGGTCGAACGCCTGCGCAAGCGGATGGGGCTCGCCACCGGCAACCCGACGCTGCACATGTCGTTCACCGGCAATCCCGGCACCGGCAAGACTACGGTGGCGCTGCGCATCGCCTCGATCCTGCACAAGCTCGGCTTCGTGCGCCGCGGCCACGTCGTCTCGGTGACCCGCGACGAACTGGTCGGGCAATATATCGGCCACACCGCCCCGAAGACCAAGGAAGTGCTGAAGAAGGCGATGGGCGGCGTGCTGTTCATCGACGAGGCCTACTATCTGTATCGCCCGGAGAACGAGCGCGACTACGGCCAGGAAGCGATCGAGATCCTGCTCCAGGTGATGGAGAACCAGCGCGACGATTTGGTGGTGATCCTGGCCGGCTATGCCGACCGGATGGAGAAGTTCTTCCAGAGCAATCCCGGCTTCCGCTCGCGGATCGCCCACCATATCGACTTCCCGGACTACACCGACGGTGAACTGCTGACGATCGCCGAAGGGATGCTGAACGAGCAGAACTATCACTTCGCCCCCGAAGCGAAGGCCGCGTTCGAGCGCTACATCGGCATCCGCAAGACCCAGCCGTTGTTCGCCAACGCCCGCTCGATCCGCAACGCGCTCGACCGCATCCGCCTCCGCCAGGCCAACCGCCTGATCGCCGACCTCGACCGTTCACTGACCGCCGAGGACATCATGACGATTGAGGCGGGCGATGTGCTGGCGAGTCGGGTGTTCGGGAAGGGCGCGGGGAGCGGCGAGTAGTTCAACTCTCCCCCGCGCGGCGGGCGATCACAAGGAGAGTATGCAGTCGCTGCGAGGATGACCCTCCCCTGGAGGGGGAGGGTCGCTCGCGCAGCGAGCGGGGTGGGGTGGCGAAGAGTTCATCCGCTGCCGTG
>NZ_QUML01000062.1:0-11626 GCF_010907025.1 Rhodopseudomonas sp. BR0G17
GCCCCGCCGCTCACCGTCGACCCGCCCCGTCGACATCCGGCTGACCGACAAGTGTCATCGGCGTGTCAGATCGCGCGGGGAATATCGCGCCATTAAATAAAATGGGGCGTAGCGTGACCGATTTCACCATCAATCAAGCAATCGACGACAACGGGCCAGTTCAGCCGGCCGGTCGGCCGAACCTGGACAAAGGCTTCAATCCGCTGACGATGATCCTGTTCTTCGGGGTCCTCGGTGTCGGCATTCTGTTCGTGGCCTACAGCATCTATGTCGACGTCGAAGCGACCGGCGTCCGCGTCACGACGTATCTGCCTTATCTGCTCCTGCTGGTGGCGCTGCTGATCGCGCTCGGCTTCGAGTTCGTCAACGGCTTCCACGACACCGCCAATGCGGTGGCGACCGTGATCTACACCCACTCGCTGCCGGCCGAAATTGCGGTCGTGTGGTCGGGGGTGTTCAACTTCCTCGGCGTACTGACCTCCACCGGCGCGGTGGCGTTCGGCATCGTCTCGCTGCTCCCGGTCGAACTAATCTTGCAGGTCGGATCGAGCGCCGGCTTCGCGATGGTATTCGCGCTGCTGATCGCCGCGATCCTGTGGAATCTCGGTACCTGGTACTTCGGCCTCCCCGCCTCCAGCTCGCACACCTTGATCGGTTCGATCATCGGCGTCGGTGTCGCCAATGCGCTGATGCGCGGACGCGACGGCACTTCGGGAGTTGACTGGGGCAAGGCGACCGAAATCGGCTACGCGCTGCTGCTGTCGCCGCTCGTCGGCTTCGTCTGCGCCGCGATCCTGCTGTTGCTGCTCAAGCTGGTGGTGCGCAATCCGAAGCTGTACTCCGCGCCGGAAGGCAACGCGCCGCCGCCGTGGTGGATTCGCGGCCTGCTGATCCTCACCTGCACCGGCGTCAGCTTCGCCCACGGCTCCAACGACGGTCAGAAAGGCATGGGCCTGATCATGCTGATCCTGATCGGCACGGTGCCGACCGCCTATGCGCTGAACCGTGCGCTGCCGGATTCCCAGGTCGCGCATTTCGAGCAGACCTCGGCGGCCGCCTCGGCCGTGATCGCGGCGAAAGGCGCCGGCTACAGCATCATCGGCGATCCCCGCCCGGCGGTGACGCTATACGTATCGCAGCACAAGATCAGCGAAGGCACCTACCCGTCGCTGGCGGTGCTGGTGAAGGATATCGGCGAGCAGGTGCAGCGCTACGGCTCGCTGAGCAAAGTGCCGGCCGAGTCCGTCGGCAACACCCGCAACGACATGTATCTGGCGTCCGAGGCGATCCGCTTCCTGATGAAGGATAAGGAAAGCGACCTCAGCAAGGACGATGTTGCCAAGCTCAACGCCTACAAGGGCTCGCTCGATAGCGCGACCAAGTTCATTCCGAACTGGGTCAAGATCGCGGTTGCGATCGCGCTCGGCCTTGGCACGATGATCGGCTGGAAGCGCATCGTCATCACCGTCGGCGAGAAGATTGGCAAGTCACATCTGACCTACGCGCAGGGAGCCTCGGCCGAGCTGGTGGCAGCCTCGACCATCGGCGCAGCGGACATGTTCGGCCTGCCGGTATCGACTACCCACGTGCTGTCGTCGGGTGTCGCCGGCACGATGGCGGCCAACGGCTCGGGCCTGCAGATGGCCACGATCCGCAACCTGCTGATGGCCTGGGTGCTGACGCTGCCGGCCGCGATCCTGCTGTCGGCGACGCTGTACGTGCTGCTGTCGCGGGTGCTCTGAGCGAGCACCGCAGTCGCGGTGACAGCCGCGGCTGTCGTCCGGCCACCGTCGCTATATAAAAAGACGCCGCTCCGGCAAAGCCGGAACGGCGTCAGGAGGGAGAGAGATTGCGGCGCGCTGGCTACGGCGCGCCGTTGCCTATTGTGGCGCGGCGCTGATCACCAGGTGGCGTCCAGACCGAGCAGACCGAGGATCTGGCGGCGCAGGTCGGCCAGATATGGATCGCCGCGGTGGCGTGGATACGGCGCCTCCACCGCGATATCGGCCTTCAGCTTGGCGGGACGCTCGCTGAACACCACCACGCGCTGTGCCAGAAACAGTGCCTCTTCGACGTCGTGTGTCACCAGCAGCGTCGTGAAGCCCTGCCGCTGCCACAACGACACGATCTCGGTCTGCATGCTGAGCCGGGTCAGCGAGTCGAGTTTGCCGAGCGGCTCGTCCAGCACCAGGATGTCCGGATCGTTGACCAGCGCCCGGGCCAGCGACACACGCTGCGCCATGCCGCCGGAAAGCTGGTGCGGATAGGCATTGGCAAAGCCGCTGAGCCCGACCAGCGCCAGCGCCGCATCGACGCGGTGACGCTCGCTCTTGAGGATGCCCTGCGCCTCCAGCCCGAGCGCCACGTTCTTCCACACCGTCCGCCACGGAAACAGCGTCGGATCCTGGAACACCACCACCCGCGACGGATGCGGCCCGGTGATGACGCGGCCATCTTCGAGCAGCCTGCCGGCGCGCGGCGGCTCGAGCCCCGCCACCAGCCGCAGCAGTGTGGACTTGCCGCAGCCCGACGGCCCGAGCAGCGCGACGAACTCGCCGGGCTTGGCGCTCAACGTGACGTGATCGAGCACCGGCAGTTCGTTGCCGTCGATGTCGAAGTGATGGCTGACGTCGACGACGTCGAGCGCGGCGCCGGCGGCCTGCGGCGGCTGCTTCAATGCGACGGCGCTCACCATTTCACCACACCCTTCTGCCAGACCAGCAAGCGGTCACGGACCTTAAACAACGCCGTGATGGCGCCGGAGCACAGCAGCGACATCACCAGCAGCGCCGCATACATATTGGCGTAGGCCGCCCAGCCCTGCGCCCATTGCAGGTACCAGCCGAGACCGGACTTCACGCCCATCATCTCCGCCACCACCAGCACCGCGAACGAGGCGCCGAGGCCCATGAACAGGCCGACGAAGACGTGCGGCAGCGCCGCCGGGATCGCGACCTTGAACACCAGGAACGACGGCTTGGCGCCGAGCGTGCGCGCGACGTCGTAGTAGGCGTTCGACACGCTGGCGACGCCCGACCAGGTCAGCACCGTCACCGGGAAGCCGGTGGCGAGCGCGATCAGGAAGGTCGAAGCACTCCAGCTCGACGGAAAGGCGAAGAATGCGATCGGCAGCCACGCGGTCGCCGGCAGCGGGCCGATGAAGCGCAGCACCGGATGGACCCAATAGCCGACCGCACGCGACCAGCCGATCGACACGCCGGTAACGAAGCCGACTGCCGCGCCGATCAGGTAGCCGCCGAGCTGCAGCTTGATCGATGCGAACACGCTGTCGAACAGCTTGACGAAGTCGTCGGTATAGACTTCGACGATCGCCTGCGGCGGCGGGAAGAACGGCAGCGGCAGCACGCCGAGCTTGGCGGTCAAAACCTCCCACAGCGCGAGCACCACACCGAGCAGCAGCAGCCACGGCGAGCGCCGCTGCAAGGACTCGCCGACCCGCTGCGACCAGAACCCGGCCACTGCCGCGATCGCGATCACGCCGCCGAACACGAAGGCGGCGATCGCCACCTCCTTGGTGCGCGTCCAATCGCCGATGTCTTCCCGCCACAGGCAGGACAGACCGAACGCGATCCAGCCGAGGCTGGCGGCGAAGCCGACGAAATGCCCGCGCAGCGCGCGAAGCAGCGACGGCGTGCGGGACGCAAGTCGCGTCCCGACGTCGAGATCAAGCGTCTCAGACGCGGAATACGTCGGCATAGATCTTTTCCGCAAATTTGGTGGTGTCGGTCGAGGGCTTGATCACCGAGACGGCCTTGAGGTCGTCGGCGTAGAGCTTCAGCTCGTTCTTGAGCTGAGCGCCGATCGGGTGGTGATCATGAGTGTGATACTTGATCAGCGCCTGGATATCCTCTTCGGTGACGATCTTCGGCGCGTAAGGCAGGAAGGACTTGGCCGCCTTCTCCGGATTCTTCGACGAGAACTCGGCCGCGTCGAGCAGCGCCTGGGTCAGCGCGCGCGCCACCTGCGGCTCTTCGCGGATCAGGCTGCCGCGGACGCCGACGATGCAGCAGCTCACATTGCGATAGATGCCGTCGAGATTGGAGCCGATCTCCTTGAACTCGCCGTCCTTGAGGAACGCGTGCGCCAGCGGATCGGATGCCAGGGCCGCCTGTGCCTCGCCCTTCTCCACCGCGAGCCGAACCAGGTTGGCCGGATACTGCTTCCACTCGAGATCCTTGGTCGGATCGATGCCGGCCTTGGCGAGTTGGATCGAGAAGAAGTTCTTGCCCGGGCCGGCCTGATCGTCGATCGCGACGACCTTGCCCTTGAGATCGGTAACCTTGCTGATCTCCGACTTGGTCGGCGCGATCGCACGCAGGCAGCCGCCATGGGTGCCGGCGACGATCTTCACGTCGAACCCCTGCTCCAACGGCTTCAGCCAGCGCAGCGCCATGCCGACGCCGGCGTCGCTCTTGCCGGTGGCGATCGCTTCGAGCAACTGATCGGTCGAGCCGGAAAAATTCACCAGTTCGACGTCGAGATTTTGCTTCTTGAAGAAGTCGTAATCGACCGCGACCGGCACCTGCACCGAGCACACCGAAGTGGCGTTCCACGACAGCTTCACCTTGCGCGGCGCGCCGGTCAGCGGCGTTGCTTCACCGGAGGTCCGGCAGATCGGCGCATCCGACAGATCGTAGCCGATCGGCCGGGCGGGAAATGCCTGAAGGCCGAAGGCGCCGGCCGGCGCCGCGATAACGCCCGACGCCGCGCCCAGCAGCACGGAACGCCGGCTGATCCACCGGCCTTTTTCTTGGTTGCTCATGAATGTCCTCTTCGCTTACAGGGCTCGGGCCGCATTCGTTGCGGCAACTATCAGCAAGCTGGTTCGGCCCATTTCGGCCGCTCTCGCTGATGAGATTCAGAGCTCACATGATCGAGGTGCGCCGGTATCGGGTCAATGAAACACGATTTCAAATGACCCGCCTCACAGAGAACATCACGGGCGTCGTGCAGGCAGGGACAGCGAAGCGACCCTCACGGAGAATGGCGTTCTCAATGACGCCGCCTGCACAGCATGATCGTCCATCGCCGAACACCCGGTTTGATGAACAGAGTCGCGCGGGGAGTTGTCACGGCATGCCGGAGAGAGTGGACGCGAACTACACGCCCTTGAACGCCGGCGCCCGCTTTTCGAAGAACGCGGCGATGCCTTCGCGGTAGTCGTCCGCGGTGTTGACCGCCTCGACGGTGGCGCGGGTGATTGCGGCAGCCTCGGACGGTCCCTTCGGCAGGGTCGCGCCGACGAACCCTTTGAGCAGCTTCACCACCAGCGGCGCATTGGCGGCGATCTCGGCCGCGAACTGACGCGCGACGGCGAGCTGGTCGCCATTCGGCACCACGCGATTGACCAGCCCGATCTCGTAGGCCCGATGCGCGTCGATCGAACCGCCGACCAGCAGCAGCTCCATCGCGATCTTGTGCGGAATGCGCGCCGCCAGCGAACTGATCAGGCCGCCGCTATAGCCGACCTTGGCTTCCGGATAGGACAGCACGGTGTTGTCGGCGGCGATCGCCAGATCGGCGAACTGAACCAGCACCAGGCCGCCGCCGACCACGAGGCCGCCGATCGCCGCGATGATCGGCTTGTCCACTGGAACGCCGACGCCCGGCACCGCCCGCCAGAAATCGTGCGGGATGTCTTTCAGATTGGCTCCGGCGCTGAAGGCGCGGTCGCCGTTCGCCGTCAGGATCGCGACGTGGTCGCTGCCAGCATTGAACCGCTTCCACGCGGCATTCAGGCCCTCCACCACCGAATGGTCGATGACATTGTGTTTGTCCGGCCGGTTGATGGTGATCTCGGCGATCCCATTGCGGGACTCGTACAGTACGCTCGACATCGGCATTTCCTCTTGTGTTGCTCAGTTCGCCGCCTGGCTGGCGATCTCGATCAGCTTGGTCTTCTGGCCCGAGCGCGGCAGGCTGCCGTGCGGCAGGATGTCGACCACGGGACGGAAGGTCAGCAGTTCGCGAACGCGGTGCTCGATGTCGCCGGCGAGATCCGCCCACGCCGCCTCCGGCAGATCGGGCGCAGCCTCGATCGCGAGCCGAAGCGGCGGCTCGACCTTCGGCGGCGGCCGATCGAGCCGGATGCGCAGCTCGCCCGAGACCCGCGGCTGGAACTGCAGCACGACGTTCTGGATCGCCGCCGGGTAGACTTTGACGCCCTTGATCGCCAGCATGTCGTCGACACGGCCGACCACCTCCATCCGCGTGCCGAACGCCCCGCAACCAGGGCAGGTGCCGACATGGATCTTGAGGATGTCGCCGGTGGCGTAGCGAAACGCCGGCGCGGCCTGATAGTCGAGCCCGGTATGGATCGCCTCGCCGACCGCACCGTCGGTCAGCGGGATCGGCTGCTTGGTTGCCGGATCGATCAGATCGTAGCGGAAACAGGTGTCGTCGCTGAGATAGTGCATGCCGTGATAGTCGGGGCTGGCACAGGACAGCGCGGCGTTATGCCAGGCGCCGCCCATGAAATCGAACACCTCGGCGCCGAACTCCTCGCGCACTCGCTGGCGGAACGCCGGAAGCCCCGCACCGGGCTCGCCGGCGCACAGCACCCGCTTGATGCCAAGCGCCGCGACCGGCTTGCCGATCTCCTTCGGCGCGCGCTCGATCAGCTGATTGACCATCGACGGCGTCGCAAACAGCGCGGTCGGCCGGGTGAACTCGATGTAGCGCAGGATCTTCGGCACACCGGCCTCGGCGCCGAGCGCCACCGGACGCGCACCGTAGGCCTCCAGCGCCTGTACATAGGTGACGCCGGCGAGCCACAGCGACAGGCCGAAGGCATGGAATGTAGTGTCGCCGGGGCGGATGCCGGCCTGCGCGAACAGCCGGCCGAGCACGCGATGCGAGATTTCGAGATCGCGCGGGCTGAACACATAGAACGTCGGCTGGCCGGTGGTGCCCGAAGTTGCGGCCAGATGCACCGCCTGGTCGAGCGGCACCGTCAGATGCAGGCCGAACGGATGGCCGTAGCGCGCCAGCGACTCCTCCTGCGACTGGCGGTGGCTGACCTTGTCGAGCATTGCCGGCAGGCGGCGGAAATCGTCGAGCGAGCGGATGTCATCCGGCGACGACACGCCCGCCGCGATCAGCTTCGGTCGGAAATAATCGACATTGCTCCAAACGTGCCGGATCTGCTGCTTCAGTTTCTCGAAGCGGTGACGGCCGAGCGCGGCCTGGTATTCGGCCGGATCGCGGCTGTCGATGGCGAGCGGATTGTTGGGGTCGGTCATGCTTGCAGTTCCGGAGTACGAGCGTCAGCGAGGATGAGATCGGAGGCGCGTTCGGCGATCATGATCGTCGGCGCATTGGTGTTGCCGGAGACCAGCGTCGGCATCACCGAGGCATCGACCACGCGCAGGCTGGACACGCCGCGCACCCGCAGCTCGCTGTCGACGACGGCAGAGCCGTCGGTGCCCATCTTGCAGGTGCCGACCGGGTGATACAGCGTCTTGCCGGTCTGCCGCGCAAACTCGAGCAACTCGGCGTCGCTGCCGCCATTCACGCCTGGCAGGCGCTCGGTGACGATGTCGGCGAGCACCGGCTGCGCTGCGATCTTACGGGCGAACCGCAGCCCTTCGAGCAGCACCCGCTTGTCGTGGTCGTCGGTCAGATAGCGCGGCCGTATCGCCGGCGCCGCCAGCGGGTCGCGCTGGCTGATCTGAATGGTGCCGCGGCTGTGCGGGCGAAGCTGGCACACGCCGCAGGTCAGGCCCGGCTCTCGCTCCACCTCTCCGGTTTCGAAATTGAACGTTGCCGGCATCACGTGGAATTGGATGTCGGGATTGTCCGGATCAGTCGTGGTCGGCAGGAACACGTTGATCTGCGACGCGCTCAGCGTCAGCAGTCCCCGACGCGACGCCGCGTAGCGCAACACTTCGCGCACCAGCCGCCAGCCGCGCGCCGTCTCATTGAAACTGCCGAGCCCCCTGACGTCGTAGATCAGGCTGACCATATAATGGTCCTGCAGATTGCGCCCGACCCCAGGCAGATGGCCGACGACCTCGATCCCCAGCCCGCGCAGATGATCGGCATCGCCGAGTCCCGAATGCTGCAGCAACGCCGGGCTGGCGACAGCGCCGGCCGCAACGATCACCTCGCGGCGCGCCGTATAGGTCTCCACCCGGCCGTCGCGCACCACGGCAACGCCGGTCGCGCGGCGGCCCTTGAAGATCAGGCTGGTGGCGTGAGCGCCGGTGACGACCTCAAGATTGCCACGCGAACGCGCCGGCTTCAGATAGGCATTGGCGGTGCTGGCACGCAGCCCATTGCGCACCGTGAGCTGAAAGTAGCCCGCGCCCGCTTGCACCTCGCGATTGAAATCGTCGCGCGCCGCCAGACCCGCCTGCTCGGCCGCGGTGACATAAGCGTCCGACAACGGATGCCGGATGGTCGGATCGGACACACCGAGCGGCCCGCCGACGCCGTGAAACTCATCGGCGCCGCGGACCTGATCCTCGGCCTTGCGGAAGTACGGCAACACATCATCCCAGCCCCAGCCGGAATTGCCGAGGTCGCGCCACTCATCATAGTCGCGCGCCTGCCCGCGGATGTAGAGCAGCCCGTTGATCGCCGAACTGCCGCCGAGCACCTTGCCGCGCGGCCACAGCATCGGCCGGTTGCCGCTCGAAGACTCCGGTTCGATCCGGTACAGCCAGTTGCCGCGCGGATGCGCGCGATTCCAAACGTATCCGACCGGCAGATGAAATGACGGGTGCCGCCCCTGCCCGCCGGCTTCCAGAAGCACGACGCGATTGCGGCCATCGGCGCTCAGCCGGTTGGCGAGCACGCAGCCCGCGCTGCCGCCGCCGACGATGACGTAGTCGAACTCGTTGCTCATTGGCGCGAACCGAGCAACAGCGATACGGCCGCGGCACGAACGAGGTTCGGTCGCGGTGAAGAAAGAGAATGGGACACAGGTGAGGCTCTCAATACGCGTGCGCCGCTCACAGTCATGCAAACAACGCGTCAGGCCCCACACTGGCGCCGCCCATCAACGAGGGTCAATACGCGCGGCGATCTTTAGAAAATCATCTTCCAAGCCGCGACGATCGCGGCAACTTTGCACTGCGATCGCGAACGAATGAAGATGATAACTCCGCCGCACTCGTCGTCCGTTCTCGTCACGATCGACTCTCGCATCGTCCTCGCACATCGGCTATGCGAACGCCGAGGTAACAGGTCACCCTCAGCCATGTGATTCAGTCCAAGCAACGTCGCGCGACGTAGTTGTCCTGTTTCGTATCCGCAGTACAACGCAGCCTCGCTGTTCTCTGCTGCACCGATAAATAAGAACTTGCTTCGCCTTGTTGCACCGCAACCCACCACGCTAGGCTGGTCGTCAGCGGCAATGCTGCGGGCGCGATGACATCTCGCCACGCGCTGCCTTCACCTCCTCTCCTGGGACCACATCATGACTGTTCTGAAGACCGCCGCGCGCACGCTCGGCCTGATCGCGGCGTTGGGCGCGCTGACCTCCATCGCCATTGCCGACGCCGCCAAGGGACCGCTGCGGGTCGGCACCAATGCCGGCTTCGCCCCGCCGATCGAAGCCGCGGTGGCGGTCGCCAAGGCGCAAGGTCTGGACGTCAAGCTGATCGAGTTCACCGATCCGGTGACGCCGAACACCTCGCTGGCGAACGGCGAGATCGATCTCAACTATTTCCAGCACAAGCCGTTCTTGGATGTCGTCAAGGCGGCACGCGGCTTCGATCTCGAGCCGGTCGGGATCGGCATCGCCAACAAGACCGGGCTGTTCTCCAAGAAGTACAAGAGCCTGGACGAGCTGCCGGTCGGTGCCCGCGTCGCGCTCGCCGGCGATCCGTTCAATTTCGGCCGCGGCCTCGAATTGCTGGAGGCGGCCGGGCTGATCAAGCTGAAGCCGGACCATGGCCCTCAGGTCAATGTCGACGCGGTGATCGACAATCCGAAGAAGCTGAAATTCCTGGAGATCGACTTCCATCAATTGCCGCAGTCGCTCAACGAGGTCGACCTGGCGCACGGCTACACCCACTTCCTGAAGGCGTCCGGCGTGATCGATCCGCACGCGGCGCTGTTTTGGGAGCCGATCAATCCGCGGTACGGCATCGTCTTCGTGGCGCAGCCGAAGAACAAGGACGATCCGCGCATCGCGCAGTTCATCAAAATCTACCAGACCGCTCCAGAGGTGCGCGCAGTGCTCGACAAGCAGTATGGCGACCTCTACGTCCGGCTTTGGGAACGTGAGTGATGGACGCCCTCACCGACGCCGGCGCCGGACCCGGCGTCGGCATCACCCCTCGGAGCCGTGTCCAGACTGGCGCGGATAGCCCGCACATCATCGTCGAGCGTCTGTCGAAGCAATATCCAGGCTCGACGACACCGGCGTTGATCGAGGTCGACCTCGCCGTTAAGCGCGGCGAAGTCTTCGGCATCATCGGCCGCAGCGGCGCCGGCAAGTCGACGTTGATCCGCACGCTCAACCGGCTCGAACGTCCGACCGCCGGCCGCGTCCTGGTCGACGACGAAGACATCGCCACCTTCGACCACGCGACGTTGATCGGGCTGCGCCGCAGGGTCGGCATGATCTTTCAGCACTTCAACTTGCTGTCCGCGAAAACAGTTTGGCAGAACGTTGCACTGCCGCTCCGTGTCGCGGGGGTCGCCAAACGCGAGATCGAACGCCGCGTCGATGAACTGCTCGACATGGTGGGACTGTCCGAGAAGCGCAACGTCTATCCGGCGCGGCTGTCGGGCGGACAGAAGCAGCGCGTCGGCATTGCGCGTGCTCTGGTGCACCGGCCCGAGGTGCTGCTGTGCGACGAGGCGACCTCCGCGCTCGATACCGAGAGCACCCAGGCGATCCTGGCACTGCTGCAGGACATCAATCGCCGCTTCGACCTGACGATCGTGCTGATCACCCACGAGATGGCGGTGATCCGCGAGATCTGCGACCGCGTGGTGGTTCTCGAACGCGGCAGGGTCGTCGAACAGGGGGAAGTATGGAAGGTGTTTGGCGATCCCAAGCACGACGTCACGCAGACCCTGCTCGGCACCGTGCACCGATCGCTGCCACCGGAAATCCTGGCGCAGCTGGCGCCGGTGCCGCGTGATCCCACCGATCCGCTGTTGCTCGATCTGCATTTCACCGGCACCGGCGACCGTGATCCCGATATCGGTGCGATCGCGCAAGCGCTCGGCGCACGGACACGATTGGTCTATGGCGGCGTCGATCGCATTCAGGGCCGCGCCCAGGGCCATCTGATCGTCTCGGTGGATGCCGCTGACGACCGCGACGCCGTCCTGCAGCGCGCGCACCTCTTGGCAGACAGAGTGAAGGATCTGGGTTTTGTCTCCGCTGGTCATTGATCGCCTGATCGAAGGCATCATCGATACGCTGCTGATGATCGGTGCGTCGTCGCTGATCACGCTCGGCATCGGCCTGCCCTTGGCGCTGCTGCTGGTCGCCACCAGCAAGGGCGGCATCCTCGAGCAGTCTTGGGTCAATTCGAGCGTCGGCAGCGTCGTCAATGTCGTCCGCTCGGTGCCGTTTCTGATCCTGATGGTGGCGCTGATCCCGTTCACGCGCCTGATCGTCGGCACCAGCTACGGCGTGCTC
>NZ_QUML01000063.1:0-11315 GCF_010907025.1 Rhodopseudomonas sp. BR0G17
CCGAGATTTACACGTAGGGGGTCGTCGGCAGCGTCAGATGGGTATAAGGGACAGAGCAGGGCCCGGATGGTGCGGCCAGCGAGCTTCTTGTCGCCGGTCGGCAGGTAGATCAGGTCCGAGCCGCCATTGGTCGCAACCACTAGATCCGGCTTTGCCGGATCTTTGCCGAGCACGCCGTTGCCGGCCTTGGGGTGCGCATTGTCGCCGACCGGCGCGTTGCCGTTGTTGGGATCGAACAGCGGCAGCTTCAGCGCCTTCGCCAGATCGATGGCGAGGAAGCCCATCGGCAGGAAGCCGGCCGGGGTGTCGTCGTAGCTCGCCTTGGCAGACGGCGAGGTCTTGCTCTGCTTCGAGATCGTCGAGAAGCCGTGGTCGGCCGAGACGATGATGTTGGTCGAGGCGGAGAGCCCGAGCTCATCCAGAGCTTTGCGCAATTGCGCGAGGTTGTTGTCCGCATTGCGGATTCCGGCCAGCGAAGTCGGCCCGTTAATGCCGGGTGTCAGCTCGTTCAGGCTATCGCCTTGATTGTGCTGGCTTCCATCCGGATCGCGGGACCAAAACACCAGCACGAAAGGCTTGCCGCGCTGCTTGAACAGCGGCAGCACCGCCTTGGCAGCGACGTCGGCGAAATAGGCCTGCTGCACGACGTTTGCGACCAGCGTGCCGGGCGTCTTGGCGTCGCCGGCCTTGGCGTTCTCGCCGCGGGCCGGCGGCTTGAGCGGCAGCCCAAGCTTGTCGAGCTCGGCCTTGAAGTCGTCGGGTAGCGGCACGCCCTTCGGCGAACCGGTCGCATCATCGATCACGATCGAATGCGGACCCGGCTTGTCGGCCCGGTCGGTGTGGTCGAACAGCAGGGTCGGGCCGAGCTTGCCGATCGCCGCGGTGCTCAGCCCCTTGTCGCGGGCGAGCTTCAGCAGGCTTTCCTCGTTGAGGTAATTGCCGTCGAAATGATTATCGATGTCGCCGAGGACGTCATCGTTCTCGATGAACGGAACCACGGTATTACCGGCCGGCGGAACGCTGTAGCCGGTATAGATGGTGTTGCTGAAGGTGCCGGTGTCGCCGAGATAATGCCCGGTCGCCATCGCCGAACCGTTCGCCATGGTGAAGGTCGGAAACAGCGAATGCGGATTCTTGAAATTGACGCCCTGATCGCGGAGCGCGGCCATCGCCGGGGCGGTCTCCGGGCTGACGGACTTCGCCCGCAGACCGTCGGGAATGAACAGAATCAGGTTGCGGGGCGGAGTGTTCTGGGCGAAAGCGGTGGAGACGGACAGCAGGCAGAGGCCCGCGGACAGTAGGGCGAGTGTGCGGCGCATGACAGGGCCTTGGGTTGATTGGGGCCCACGCTGGGGACCCCTTCGCAATATCTAGTTTTCCCCGGCGACAGAATTGTTACAAGCACACCCGCAATGCCCCGTCGCTGCCCCGCCCGGGACAGCAGAACCATCCAAGGTTGCAAGAAAAAGAGCATGTTCAAACGAATTCTGATCGCCAACCGCGGCGAGATCGCCTGCCGGGTCATCAAGACCGCGCGTCGTATGGGTATCGAGACGGTCGCCGTCTATTCCGAGGCGGACCGCGACGCGCTGCACGTCGAAATGGCCGATGAAGCGGTGCTGATCGGCCCCCCGGCGGCGGCCGAGAGCTATCTGGTGATCGAGAAGATCGTCGAGGCCTGCAAGAAGACCGGCGCCGAGGCGGTGCATCCGGGCTACGGCTTCCTGTCCGAGCGTGAGGCGTTCGCTAAGGCGCTGGCTGAGGCCGGCATCGTGTTTATCGGTCCGAACCCCGGCGCGATCGCCGCGATGGGCGACAAGATCGAGTCCAAGAAGGCCGCCGCGCAGGCCAAGGTTTCGACCGTGCCTGGCTTCCTCGGCGTGATCGAGGACGACAAGCACGCGGTGAAGATCGCCGACGAGATCGGCTACCCGGTGATGATCAAGGCCTCCGCCGGCGGTGGCGGCAAGGGCATGCGCATCGCGCACTCGCGGGCAGAAGTCGCCGAAGGCTTCAACCTCGCAAAGGCCGAGGCCAAGGCGTCGTTCGGCGACGACCGCGTCTTCATCGAGAAGTTCATCGTCGATCCGCGCCACATCGAAATCCAGGTGCTCGGTGACAAGCACGGCAACGTCATCTATCTCGGCGAGCGTGAATGCTCGATCCAGCGCCGCAATCAGAAGGTGATCGAAGAGGCGCCGTCGCCGCTGCTCGACGAAGTCACTCGCCGCAAGATGGGCGAGCAGGCGGTCGCGCTGGCCAAGGCCGTGAACTACGACTCCGCCGGCACCGTCGAATTCGTCGCCGGCCAGGACAAGAGCTTCTACTTCCTCGAAATGAACACCCGCCTGCAGGTCGAACATCCGGTCACCGAAATGGTCACCGGCATCGACCTGGTCGAGCAGATGATCCGCGTGGCGGCCGGCGAGAAGCTGGCGTTGGCGCAAAAGGACGTCACGCTGAAGGGCTGGGCGATCGAGTCCCGCGTCTATGCGGAAGATCCGTTCCGCAACTTCCTGCCGTCGATCGGCCGCCTGGTGAAGTATCGCCCGCCGGCCGAGAGCGCAGCCTCCGGCATCACGGTGCGCAACGACACCGGCGTGCAAGAGGGCGGCGAGATCTCGATGTTCTACGACCCGATGATCGCCAAGCTGGTGACGCACGGGCCGTCGCGCGCCGCGGCGATCGAGGCGCAGACCCACGCGCTCGATGCGTTCTACGTCGACGGCATCCGCCACAACATTCCGTTCCTGTCGGCGCTGATGACGCATCCGCGCTGGCGCGAGGGCAATTTGTCGACCGGCTTCATCGCCGAGGAATTCCCGCAAGGCTTCCATCCGCGGGTGCCGGAGGGTGAAGTCGCCCGCCGCATCGCTGCCGTCGGCGCGGCGATCGACCGGGTGATTGGCGAGCGCAAGCGCAAGATCTCGGGCCAGATGATCGGCCGCGCGGTGATCCGCGAGCGCCGCCGCTGTGTCTGGCTGGAGCGCAGCGAAGTGCCGCTCGACGTGATCCGCGAGGGTGAGGCGTTCGTCGTGCGCTTCGCCAATGCCGACGGATCGCTCGGTCAGCCGCACCAGTTGCTGTCGTCCTGGATGCCGGGTGATCCGGTGTGGGAAGGCACCATCGACGGCCATCCGGTCGCGGTGCAGGTCCGCGCGATCCCGAACGGCTTCAAGCTGGCGCATCACGGCTACGAAGTGTCGGTCAACGTCTTCACCGAGCGTGAAGCCGCGGCCGCGCGCTGGATGAAGGAAGCCGATAAGGCCGACACCGGCAAGAAGGTGCTGTGCCCGATGCCGGGCCTGATTGTGTCGATCGCGGTGACCGAAGGCCAGGAGGTTAAGGCCGGCGAGACGCTGGCGGTGGTCGAGGCGATGAAGATGCAGAACGTGCTGCGCGCCGAACGCGACGGCACCGTCAAGAAGATCCACGCCGCGGCCGGAGCGACGCTCGCGGTCGATGCGCTGATCCTCGAGTTCGCGTAAGCCCGCCGTGGCCTGGCGCGACCGCCGCAGCGCATTGCGGGCAATCCTCACCGGATCCGCCTGCGTGCGCCCGGCGTCTGTGTACGATGCCATCTCGATCCGGATCGCCGACGACCTCGGCTTTCCGTTCGGGATGTTCGGCGGCTCGGTGGCCTCGCTGGCGATCCTCGGAGATCCCGACATCGCGCTGATCACGTTGACCGAGCTTGCCGAGCAGGTGCGGCGGATGAGCCGCGCCGCGGCCCTGCCGGTGGTGGTCGACGCCGACCACGGCTACGGCAATGCGCTCAACGTTCGCCGCACCGTCGAAGAACTCGAAGCGGCGGGCGCCGCCGGGCTCACCATCGAAGACACGCTGCTGCCGCAGGCCTACGGCGAAGCCAAGCCGCAGCTGGTGTCGCGCGAGGAGGGGCTCGGCAAGATCAAGGCCGCGCTCGATGCGCGGCGCGATCCCAACCTGGTTATTTTCGGCCGCACCGGTGCCTGCTCAATCACCTCGCTCGATGATGCGATCGAACGCGCGCTGGCCTATGAGGCCGCTGGCGTCGATGCGTTGTTCTTCACTGGCGTGAAGACCCGCGCGCAGCTCGAAGCGATCAGCGCCGCGACCACGCTGCCGCTGGCGCTAGGTAGTCCGCCGGCCGAGCTCGGCGACTTCGATCATCTTGCGGGCAGGCGTGTCCGCATTGCGGTGCAGGGCCATGCGCCGATCGCCGCTGCGACCGAGGCCGTGTTCAAAACGTTGTCGGCGATCAAAGCCGGCGCGACGCCGAAGCAATTGACCGGGCTCGCCGGCGCCGACCTGATGGACAAGGTGACGCGCGCCGACGTCGTCACCGATCGGGGCGAACACTTCCTCGGTGTGAAGCGCCGATGAGCGAGATCATCCGGCAGGTGACGATCCGCGGCCGGGTGCAGGGCGTCGGCTATCGGGCCTGGCTCGCTCACACCGCCGAGGCCATGGGTCTGCAAGGGTGGGTCCGTAATCGCCGTGACGGCAGCGTCGAAGCCACTCTGGCCGGTGGCGACCACGTCGTCAGCGAGATGATCGCGCGATGCCAGCACGGCCCATCGGCGGCGCGGGTCGAAGCGGTGGTGGCAGAGACCGCACAGCCTGACGCCCTGAACCTGCGTCAGCCGGGCGAGCGCTTTTCGATCCTGTCGACCCTGTGAGACTGGCGCGACGCTGGCTTAGCCTGCGATCTGCCGGAACGTTGCCGCCAAGGTCCTGAGCGCCGCGCGGCGGCTCGCATCGCTGACGCGGGAGTGCAGCACGACCGGCGACGCAGGCAGGCGTGGCAGCTTCAGTTTGGCACCGACATCGACGAGTCCGGGCGGCGCGATGCGTTTGGCCAGCGGTGCGACGGCGAGGCCGGCGAGCGCGGCGGCGACCACCGCACTGACGCCGCCGCCGACGAACACTTCGGTCC
The DNA here is from genome assembly GCF_010907025.1 of Rhodopseudomonas sp. BR0G17. Lineage (NCBI taxonomy): Bacteria > Pseudomonadati > Pseudomonadota > Alphaproteobacteria > Hyphomicrobiales > Nitrobacteraceae > Rhodopseudomonas > Rhodopseudomonas sp. BR0G17. The sequence goes on from NZ_QUML01000063.1 coordinate 4,919, forward strand.
ATGGCACCCTGGCCTTGTCGAGCGCCCGCACCGCGGTTGCCCGTACGCCGCACGGCGCAGCGAGCGAGGCCAGCGCAACGGGCGCGCCGTGGACGAGATCGAAATCGGGCGCTGCGAACCAGCCGAATTCATCGCGCAGCAAGGTCTCCCCGCCGCGTCGCCCCGCGCTTTCGCGGATGCAGATCGCATCCAGCTCTGCGCGATCGAACGCATCGACTAAGTCGCGCGAGAACCCGATGTTGACTTCGATCCGCAGGTCGGAGCGCCCTCGGCCAAGCCGGGCCAGCAGCGGCACCAAATCCGGCCCGGCGACGTGGTCGCTGATACCAAGCCGGAGTGACTGAACGATCACGCGCTCGCTGGCAACCGCGCGATCGTTGTTGTCGATCAGCGCGCGGGCCCGATCCAGAAACGCCGAGCCCTCTGCGGTCAGCCCGACCGAGCGCGGCGAGCGCTCCAGCAGTCGCCGTTCGAGCAGTGCCTCCAAGCGCTGCAGCCGCATGCTGATTGCCGCCTGGGTGGTGCCGAGCGCTTCGGCGGCCCGCGTGAAGCTGCGCAGGTCGGCGATTTGGACGAAGGCGCGTACCGCGGCGATGTCGAGGTCGATCATCTCATCATCAAAAATCGTTATGATTGAAACGCGGATTGATACTGTAGCGTGATCCGTGGGCGAGGTCTAGCTTCTGCGGCATCGAACACTTGTTGAGAGGAGCTACCGATGCCGCTGATCACCGTGCATTATTCGACGCCGCGCCCGACCTCGGAACTGAAGCCGCGGATCGCCGCCGCGGCCAGCGATCTCGCCGCCACCATCCTGCACAAGGATCCCAAGGTGACGGCGGTGATCATCGAGCAAGTCGATCCGGCCGACTGGTTCGCGGCCGGTGCCTCGTTGGCGGATCAGAACCTCGCCAGCTTTTGGCTCGACATCCGGATCGTCGACAGCAGCAACACCAAGTACGAGAAGGCGGAATTCATCGCTGCGACCTACGCCCGCATGGGCGAGTTGCTCGGACCGCTGCATTCGGAGAGCTATGTCCACGTCAACGGCGTGCGGGCCGATGGCTATGGCTTCGGTGGTCTGACCCAGGAGCAGCGCTATATCGCGCGCAAGCTCGCAGCCGCACCGAGATCGGCAGCCGTGGCGTAAGCGCGCGCAAACGCTGTGGCGGTTAGTTCCGCCGCCGCGTGGCAGTGAACGGCGCCGGCCGGTCCTCCGTGCTCGTCGGGCTAATGCGCTCCATCATGGTGCCGGCGCGGGAGGCGCTGTAGCCGAGCAGCCACTGCTCGAACGCAGCCGGCGCCAGTGCCGGCGCATACAGGAAGCCCTGGGCGACGTCGCAGCCGAGCTCACTCAGGAGCTGGAATTGAGCGGGGGTCTCGACGCCTTCGGCGACGACGCTGAGGGCGAGGCTCTGGCCGACCCGCACCACGGTGGTGACGACGGCGCGGGCGGTGGGGCTGGTCTCAAATTCGCTCATGAAGCCGCGATCGATCTTGAGCTCGCGGATCGGCAATTGCGCCAGCCGGTTGAGATTGGAATAGCCGGTGCCGAAATCGTCGAGCGACAGCCCGACCCCGATCCGGCGCAGCGCCATCATTGTCTCGTGCGCGGTCGAGCGGTTGTCCTGGGCGACGCCTTCGGTGACTTCGAGCATCAGAGCTTCGGGCGGCAGGTGATAGGTCGCCAGCGTGTCGGCCACCAGTGTCGGCAGCGCCGGATTCTCGAAGTTGATCGGCGACAGATTGACGGCGACGCTCGGCACCTCGAGTCCCTGGTCGCGCCATGCCCGCATCTGCCGGCAGGCCTCGCGGATCGACCAGCACGCGATCTGGTCGATCAGGCCGCACTCTTCGGCGAGCGGAATGAATTTTGTCGGCGGCACCGGACCGAGCGCCGGATCGTTCCAGCGCGCCATGGCTTCGACGCCGTGCAGCGCGCCATCGCCGGTGCGGATCTGCGGCTGGTAATGCAATTCGAGGCGGCTGTTCGCCAGCGCCGAGCGTAGCGCGGCCGCATAGGCCATCCGCTGCTCCGCCGCGCCGTGCATGTCGCAATTGAATAGCCGGTAGGTCGAGCGGCCCGAACGCTTGGCGCGATACATCGCGGTGTCGGCCTGGTTGATCAGCGTGTCGAGGTCGGTGGCGTTGTCGGGATACAGGCTGACGCCGATGCTGGCCGACATCGGCACTTGGCTGTTGCACAGCGCGAACGGCACCATCAGCGCCTCGCTGATCCGAGCCACCACCGGTTCAATCTCAGCCGGCTCCCGGTTCGGCAGCACGACGACGAATTCGTCACCGCCGATCCGTCCCACAACGTCGCCGGGCTGGACCTGATCGCGCAGCCTTCGCGCGAACTCGATCAGGAATTCGTCGCCGGCGGCATGACCCAGCGTGTCATTGATGTCCTTGAAGTTGTCGACGTCGAGAAACGCCAGCGCAACCGTGCGGCCCTGCGGGCAGGCCGCGGTCGCGGCCGCGATTAGATCCCGCAGCCGGGCGCGGTTGGGAAGGCCGGTCAGCATGTCGAAATAGGCAAGGCGCGCGATCTGCGCCCGCGACTCCATGCGCTCGATCGCGAGCGCTCCGAGATGCAGACAGGCGTCGACGATGCGGTGATGCCAATGACTCGGCGGCCGGCAGGCACGGAAATAGAACGCGAAGGTGCCGATGACGCGGCGGTCCTTGGCTTTGACCGGCGACGACCAGCAGGCGCGCAGCCCGATTTCCAGTGGCTGCTTCTTGAACGGCTGCCAGCGCGGATCGGTGTCGATGTCGAGCGCCAGCACCGGTTTGCCGAAATACGCGGCGGCACCGCAGGAGCCGACCTGCGGGCCGATCGAGACGCCATCGAGCGCGCGCGAGTAATCCTCGGGCAGGCTCGGGCCACCGAGCGGGTGCAACAGCCCCTGCGCGTCGACGTGCAGGATGGTGGAGACCACGTCCGGCGCGATTTTCTCGACAAAGCGGCACATCCGGTCGGCGACGTCGGTGATCGGAATCTCGTCGGCGAGCGCGCTGAGCGTCACCTGCTGCAGCATGCGCAATTGCCGGGTTTCCGAGATGTCGGTCAGCAGCGCGAAGACCTGTGTGACCTGACCTTGCGCATCGTGCAGCGCCTTGACGTCCGCCGAGATCCAGATCTCGTCACCATTGTGATCGTAAACCAGAACCTCTTCTTCGCCGCCCTCGGCATCGGCGATCCGTTGCTTCAGATTGGCGATCGTCCGGCGATTGGTGTGGCGGCCGACGAGGAGGTCGATGACGTTGCGGCCTTTGACATCTGCGGCACTGTAGCCGAACAGGCTGGTGAAGGCGGCGTTGGTGTAAAGCAGCTTCAGATCGGCGTCGGTGACCAGCACCGCGCGGGTGGTGCGGTCTGCGATCGATGAGATCTGTTCGATGCCTTTGCGCCGTTCCATCTCTGGCGTGATATCGCGCGCGGTGATGAGTGTGTAGTTGTGGCCGTATGTGCTGATCGTCGACTGCGTGAGCTCGGCGCTGATGATCTGGCCGTCTGGTCGGGAGATTTCGAGGGTCGCGACGCCGTTCGATGTAGCGGGCGGGGAGAAGGCACCGGAAGCGGGATTCGATGTCATGCCGTCGAGGCCGAGGATGCCGGTAGTACGGCCGACGACGTCCGTGCGACGGATTCCCCAAATCCGTTCTGCTGCTCGGTTGAAAAGGCAGACATTGCCAGTGTCATCGATAACGACGGCAGCATCGCGCGTCTGATCGAGCGCGGCGCGCCACAGCGACTGATTATCGGGAGAACTGGTGGGGCGTTGGATCATTCTTCAAACGAGGTACTAGGACAACTACGAGGGTGGCGCGGCCGCGGCTAATGAGACCGTCGCTGATCTATCCTTGCTAACGTGACGAAAGCGTTGTCAGTGCCGCGCGGCGGGAACCGAGCGGTTTCATCCTTACAATTCCGTTGCTGGAGTCTGTGACTCGACGCGACGGCCGCTGGTGTATCGAGCTTTACGGCCGATTGTGACTGTCGCGGTTCCGGCGAGTCATCCCTTCATGCGCGCGGATCGATGCCGGCGGAGGAGGTCAGGCGGTCTCGGTTGTTGTCGCGCGGGTTTCGCCGAAGATGGTCTCGAACGCCGCGCGGAGAGCGATATCCACGTCGGTCATCACCACGGGCAGGCCGAGGTCGACGAGGCTGGTGACGCCATAGCGCGGATCGCTGATGCCGCAGGGGACGATCGCCTTGAAATGCGACAGGTCGGGTTCGACGTTGATGGCGATGCCGTGCAGCGACACCCAGCGTTTCAGCCGGACGCCGATCGCCGCGATCTTGTCCTCGTAGCCGTCGCCTTTATCCGGGCGGCGGACCCAGACGCCGACCCGATCCTCGCGACGCTCGCCGCGGATGTTGAAGGCATCGAGGGTGGCGATGATCCATTGTTCGAGCGCTGCCACATAGGCGCGCACGTCCGGGCGCCGGCGCTTCAGGTCGAGCATCACATAGGCCACGCGTTGGCCGGGGCCATGATAGGTCAGCTGGCCGCCGCGGCCGGTGGTGAATAGCGGGAAGCGCTCCTCCAGCAGGTCGGTGGCATGGCCGCTGGTGCCTGCGGTGTAGAGCGGCGGGTGCTCCAGCAGCCAGACCAGCTCGGGCGCGTCGCCCGCTGCGATCGCCGCGGCCCGTGCCTCCATGGTCGCCACCGCCTCCGGATAGTCGACCGGCGAATCGGAAATCCGCCATTCCACCGCCGGCGAGCCCACGGCGGGCTTCAAGGCGGTCCAATCCAGCGTCTGGCGGGGGGAAGTGGGGGCGTTAATCATTGGATAACCATAACGTGGTGTCGTCGACCACGTCTTCGTTCCTCAGGCAAGTCAGTCCGGGTTCCAGTGCCGACACTCGATAAAGTTTCCGTCGATCTGATGGTGGTTCTCGGGACCACCTCAATGCCGATCCACCAAGTGCTGCGGCTGAGCCGCGGCGCCATCATCGAACTGGACGCCACCGAAGCCGACGAGGTCAAGATCCTCGCCAACAACATGCCGATCGCTTCCGGCATGGTTTTGGTCGATCGCAACCGAATTGCGGTCGAGGTCAAACAGATGTTGCCGCGATCCCCAGATCGAAGGTGATCTGGCCTTGTGGCCTCATCATTGTTTTGTTAAATGGGCGCCGTCGATCCGGTCGGCGATGCCCGAAACCGGTCCCAAGCGCTCGTGGCGGAATTGGTAGACGCGCTGCCTTGAGGTGGCAGTGAGTAAAATCGTGGGGGTTCGAGTCCCTCCGAGCGCACCACTTCCGCGCCGGCCGTGCAGCTCGGCGCACCCTTCCCAAACAACCTGACGCCCCGGTCTCGCGCATAAGAACTGCGAGAACGTTGGCATTAGATGCCGAAGCCCGACGTCAGAACAGGCGGGGATCGAGGGTGAACGGCTCGATGTCTGCGATTCGGATCCGGTCGGCGCCAGGATGCCGGTGGTTGATCAGAACATTAAGGTCCGGTGATCCCTCGATCGGGACGATCGCGGATGGCACCCGCAGCAGCGGGGCTGTGAGCGAAGCCTGCCACGCATTACCGCGCTGCTGCGTCCAGCTTTCTCGACGTCGCCAGTCGGTCGGAAGGGCGGAAAGTGGCACGTCGTCGACGGCCAAGTCGTCCGGTGCTTCGTAGCGCACCATCATCAGCTCAGGCAGCAGCAGCGGGTCTTCGACGTGCACCAGCTTCTCCAGCACACAGAGAGAGGGCGATGTCGCGCAGTAGGTGACGGGCCGGCCGACGGTGTTCCAACGGCCGTCGAAGAGCAGTCCATAACCGCCGTCGAACGCCCGAGCGTGACGGGCGAGAGACAGTCGCCACAGGCGCATCAGGCGGCTGCGCCCCAAGCGATCTTGCCGAGCACCATCTCGATCAGCCTGGCGCCAGCCTCGGTTTGCGCGACGGTGAGGGGTGTTTCGCCGTTCAGCTCAGCCAGAGGGCGGCGAAGCCAGAGGCTGGCCTTGTCCAAACCGAACGTGTCCTCGGCGAGGCTCTGAATGCGCAGCAAGCGAACGGCCCGGTCGGATTCGTCGATCGTGAGCGGCTGATTGCGCTCGGCACGGTGTCGGCGTGTCCGCTGCGGGATGACGAACTGCTCGATTTCCTGATCGCTCAGGCCGGCGCGGCTCAATCCCTGGAGGGCGGCGAGGGGGAGCCGGTTGCGGACCACCATGGCCAAGTCTGCCTGGGACCGAACCGTTGCACCGAGTACCGGCTTGCCGCCGAGTTTATCCGCGACCGTTTCAATGATGGACATCGTCTGCCCCACCTATAGCGTCGGCAATATGCCATCAATTTAATGGCAGATTGCCGGACGGCAAGGGGCGGGTGCGGTAACCGGATCAGTGATTGAGCGGGCGAGGGCGGCTGCTGGTGTCGAGGGG
>NZ_QUML01000064.1:0-10090 GCF_010907025.1 Rhodopseudomonas sp. BR0G17
GTTTGATTCGGGGGATGCGTGGCATCTCGAAGCCACGCGCGCCCTCACCACCCGCGGTCATTCCGGGATGCGTGCGTCAGCACGCAGACCCGGAATCTCGCTGTGCTCTTCGACGCGCGAAGCTGTCCATTCTTCTGGGCGACGCTCGCTTCTGACGTCATCCCCGCGCAAGCGGGGATCCAGTATCCCAGAGAGCTGGTGATCGGCATGGAAGCTCTGGAATACTGGGTCGCCCGCCTGCGCGGGCGATGACGGGCGTTGTTATCTGCCGGCGTCGATTCCCGGTTCGCTCGCTGACGAGAGCGCCACGGAATGACCCGGGGAGAAGCCCGAGCAGCGAACGCCGCGCGCGCGCCTCACCACGCACCGTCATTCCGGGATGCGTGCCAAAGCACGCAGACCCAGAATCTCGCAGTGTTCTGCGTACCGCGCGAAGCTGTGCATTCTGGGCAACCGCTCGCTTTTGACGTCATCCCCGCGCAAGCGGGGATCCAGTATTCCAGGGGCCTGGTGATCGGCACGGAGGCTCTGGAATACTGGATCGCCCGCCTGCGCGGGCGATGACGGGCGTTGTTATTTGCCGGCGTCGAGATTCCGGGTTCGCTCGCGAACGCGAGCGCCCCGGAATGACCCGGGGAGAAGCCCGAGCAGTGAACGAACGCCACGCGCGCCCCCTAACCACCTGCCGTCATTCCGGGATGCGTGCGAAAGCACGCAGACCCGGAATCTGGAGATTGTAGCGAAGCAAGATGCAGCGGGGGCGGGCCAGCGCCGCGCAATACGACGTCGAGATTCCGGGTTCGCTCGCTAACGCGAGCGCCCCGGAATGACGCTGTAGGTCGAACAGCAACTTGAAGGAATGGAAGCGCGCAGGCGCCGCACCACAAAGGCGCGGGCGCCCTCCCCGTCCTAACTACTCGCCCCAGGCCTTGAAGGCGTCGTTGAAGGCACGTTCGCCGGGGCCGCCTTTTTCGATGGCGATGATGGCGCGGCGGCCGTTGCTGTAGACGATCGGCACGTCGAACCAGGAACGCTCCTTGAGGAGCTGCAGGTTGCGGGCACGGTCGGCTTCGACGTTGCTCAGGCCGACCAGGAAGAAGCCGTCGGTAACCTTGACGGCGAGCCCGGCGAGCGGCGTGCCGCGCGACTGCTCGTTCGACTTCATCAGGATGCCCGGCACGTTGGAGACACCGCCGCCGGGGAAATCCGCCGGCAGGATGAAGGTCAATTCCGCGGTGTGGCTCGCCGGCAGCGAAGTGTCGGTGTTGCGGCGGAACGACATCGTCATCTTGAACGCCCGCTCGGGCACCTCGATGTCGGCGCGCACCGCGATGTCGGCGCCACCCTTGGCGCTGGCACCCTTCACCTGCTCGGTCTTCCACACCACCGTGCCGACGTACTGCTTGCCCTTCGGATCGTTCGGATCCTCGTCATACAGCACGACGCGCTGCGCCACCGGCGCAGCCTGCTCGGTCGACGGCTGGCCGACCCGGTCGGTGATCTTCGGCCGCTCGGTCGACGGCGCCGGAGTCGCGGGCGCGGCGGTCTGGGTCGAGGGCGAGCGCATCATCGACATCAGGCTCGACACCACGCCCGGTCCCCACACCAGGCCGGCACCGATCAGCATCGCCACCACGCCGATCACCAGCGCGGTGCGCAGCGGGAATTTCGACGGCTTGCGGCTGCCCTTCAGCTTCGGCTCGGCCGGGACACGTGAAGCAGCCGGCGGCGGCGTGTAGCGCGCCGCCTCGTCGGGCGATTCGTCATAGGAGTACGGCGCGTCCGGATCGGAGCGGTTCTCCATGGTCGGCTCGAGCCGGTCGAATTCCGGCGACGGCGCGACATTGGCGTAGGTCTTGCGCGCCGAGCGATTGGCCTGCGCGGCGGCGCGGCCGAGATCGTCGAGATCGGCGGTGACATCGCGGAAGCCGCGCAGCCCCGGCGAATTGGCGGGCGGCGGCGGCTGGTTCGGCAGCGGGCCGCGACGCGGCGGCGCGGCGGGACCGCGACCGGGCAGCGGCGGCTCCGGCGGAATCGGCGGCGGATCGACCCGCAGCGTGCGCGACGGCTTCGGCTCGCCGGTGTCTTCGGCCGCAATCGGTTCGTCGGGATTGCGCGGACGCACCGACGACGGCAGCTCCGGCTCCGGCATCGAGCTCGGCGGCGCACCGCGATTGACCTGCGGCGGCGGATCGCCGGGCCGACCGAGCGGACGGCTCGACGCACGCAGCGCATCACCGGGACGCGGCGGGTCGCCCGGACGGCCGCGGCCCTTAAGCTCGGCGCGCGAGGCATCGCGGGCGCGCTGCGCGGCCTCGGACTCGACCTTGCGCACCGCCTCTTCGAGCGCCAGCCGCTCGCGGGTGATTTCGGATTCGGTCAGCGGCGGCTGCACGCCGCGCAGCTGCGCGATCAGAGCCGCGCGCGCCCGCTCATAGATCGCGCGACGTTGCTCGCCCGGAGCACTCGGATCCAGGCTCGCAATAGCGCGTGCGATCAGCGGATAGTAATCAGCCATCTCGACTCAATTTACGATGTCTTTCGGTAACATCTTATTAAGCCTCGAACGGGTTCTGCACCAGGATTGTATCCTCGCGCTCCGGGCTGGTGGACAACAATGCCACCGGACAGCCGACGAGTTCCTCGATGCGGCGAACATATTTGATCGCCTGCGCCGGCAGCTCTGCCCACGAGCGGGCATTCGCAGTCGGCTCCTTCCAGCCTTCGATGGTCTCGTAGATCGGCTCGACCCGCGCCTGCGCACCCTCGCCGGCCGGCAGGTAGTCGATCTCCTTGCCGTCGAGCTTGTAGCCGACGCAGACTTCGACGCTGTCGAAGCCATCGAGAATGTCGAGCTTGGTGAGCGCCAGACCGGCGATGCCGCAGGTCCGCACCGTCTGCCGCACCAGCACCGCGTCGAACCAGCCGCAGCGCCGCTTGCGCCCGGTGTTGACGCCGAACTCCTTACCTCGACGACCGATCTCTTCGCCGATCTCGTTGGTCAGTTCGGTCGGGAACGGACCGGCGCCGACCCGCGTGGTGTAGGCCTTGCAGATGCCGAGCACATAGCCGACCGCGCCCGGGCCCATGCCGGTGCCGGTCGCCGCCTGCGCCGCGACGGTATTGGATGAGGTGACGTACGGGTAGGTGCCGTGATCGACGTCGAGCAGCGCGCCCTGCGCGCCTTCGAACAGGATGCGCTTGCCTTCGCGGCGCTTGATGTCGAGCAGACGCCACACCGACTCGGCATAGGGCAGCAACTGCGGCGCCATCGCCGACAGCTCCGCCAGGATCTGGCCGGCGTCGATCTCCGGCTGGCCGAGGCCCCGGCGCAGCGCATTGTGATGCGCGAGCAGCCGTTCGATCTTGGTCGGCAGAGTGTCGAGGTCAGCGAGGTCCATCAGCCGGATCGCGCGACGGCCGACCTTGTCTTCATAGGCCGGGCCGATGCCGCGCTGGGTGGTGCCGATCGCGCCGGCCTTGGCGGCGTTCTCGCGGGTGGCGTCGAGCTCGCGGTGCAGCGGCAGAATCAGCGTGACGTTTTCGGCGATGCGCAGATTGTCCGGCGAGATCGCGACGCCCTGGCCCTGCAGCTTCTTCACTTCATCGAGGAAGGCCTGCGGATCGAACACCACGCCGTTGCCGATCACCGCCAGCTTCGACGGCCGCAACACGCCCGAGGGCAGCAGCGCCAGCTTGTAGGTCGCGCCGTTGATCACCAGGGTGTGGCCGGCATTGTGGCCGCCCTGGAATCGCACCACGATGTCGGCCTGCTCGGAGAGCCAATCGACGATCTTTCCCTTGCCTTCGTCGCCCCACTGGGCGCCGACCACGACGACATTGGCCATTTCGAGAAGGTTCCCCTGCCACTTTATCGGATGAAGCACGATCGCGGCGCGCCGGTGGCGACGATGACGGATCGGGCTCGCGCGCCCAGGCAAACGCGGCCGTGGCCGCTCGCATACGAGGCACGGCACCGGATAACGGATGCAGGCTTGCGACGCAAGCGAAACGCCCGTCCCACGGCGCTGCAACGCATTGTATCCCCTCTGAAATCCGTCACTGTTTGGAGGCATTCCGGCGAGGCCGACGCGTCGCCCCGCGGTGACTGCCGATCACCCCGGACGCAATACCGTTTTGGTCTCAGACACTGGCCCGCTGGTTCGGCAGCCGCTTGGCTCCCTTGCGGACGACGACGAAGCGCACCCCGATGGTGTCGCCCTCGACCCGCACCAGCTCGCAGCGTCGATAGGCGGTGCCGTTCGGCGTCAGCACCAGGAAGAACTCCCGCAGGTTCAGCCCGGCCATCGAGGTCTTCAGGATCAGCTTGGCGCCGGTCTGCGAGATGTCGGCGATCGCGCAATCGCGCCGCCAGGTGCCATCGACGGCAATCATCACCGAATCTATCGCGGTTTCGAACCGGACCCGCGGATCTTTGCGGTCGCCATAGGTCACGCTCGGCTCCGTGCAATTCTTGGCGCCGCAACGACGTTGTCGCGGCCAATCGTCTTGTTCTTGAAATCCTCGGATCGACGCCCCGACGGCAGCCGCCCGCGGGCCTTGGGCTCCGCGCGCGAAGCCAATCCCTTGGAACTATTACCCCCGTCAGTTGTGGCGAATCGTAATCCACAACCACTTCCGATTCGTAAAATCCAATGCAGATGTCAGGCATTCGCATTCACAATGCGTTGACCTTTTCCGCCGCGTGGCAAGCTTTCCTAAGAGTAGCGACGCGCTCGGCCCGCCGCCCTGATCAAATGAGATCCGTGAGCCTGATTTGGGTTTGACGCGTTTGTCGAAGCGGGCTGGTGTCCAGTTCGCGCCAAGACGCACCAGGAGACCGCATGGACAGCATCAAGACCCAGGGACTTCGCGTGCCCAAGCTCGGGCTCGGCACTTTCAAGCTGCAGGGCAAGGACTGCCACGAGGCGGTGCTGACCGCGCTCGGCCTCGGCTATCGCCACATCGACACCGCCGAGATGTACGCCAACGAGGACTCCGTCGGCGACGCGCTGGAAGACACCGACGTGCCGCGCGATCAGATTCATCTCACCACCAAGGTGTGGTGGACCAATCTCGCGCCCGACGCGATCCGCAAGGCATTCGACCAGAGCCTGCGCAAGCTGAAGACCGACTATGTCGACTTCTATCTGATCCACTGGCCGGCGCCGGACATGAATCTCGGCGCGGCGCTGGAGACGCTGCTGAAGATCAAGGACGAAGGCGGCGCCCGCGCGATCGGCGTCTGCAACTTCCCGGTGGCGCTGATGAAGCAGGCGGTGGAGGAGATCGGCGCGCCGATCGCCTGCAATCAGGTCGAGTATCACGTGCTGCTCGGGCAGACCAAGCTGCTGCCTTATCTGCAGAGCAAATCCATCCCACTCACCGCCTACGCGCCGCTGGCCCAGGGCCGGCTCGCCTCCTATCCGGAGCTGCAGGCGATCGCCGACAAGCACAGCGCCACCGCGGCGCAAGTGGCACTGGCCTGGCTGCTGGAGCAGAACGGCGTGATGGCGATTCCGAAAGCCCGCAGCGAAGCCAGCCAGCGCAGCAATCTTGGCGCGCTGACCATCAAGCTCGACTTCGACGACCGCGCCGTGATCGCCAAGCTGCCGAAGAACCAGCGCTTCGTCACCCCGGCGTTTTCGCCGAAGTGGGACGAGGCGTAGCGGCGGGATCGCCACAACTGAGCGGCCGAGTATTTGGCCCCACCCTCGTCATTCCGGGGCGCTCGCAAAGCGAGCGAACCGGAATCCCGAAATGCAAGTCCCAGCGCCCTGCCCCACACCTCCAGATTCCGGGCTCACGCGCTGACGCGCGTGCCCCGGAATGACGGTGCGGGGGACATGATGGCGTTGCATTGCGTCGGCTTGCGCGCAGTGACAATGTGCGCGCCGGCGCACGCCAGTCTGCGCCGCCCTGCGACCTGCCTCGAGTCCCACCATGTCGAAATCCACCCGCGCCACCCAGATGCTGGAGAAGCTCGGCGTCGCCTTCAAGCTGCACAGCTACGAGTACGATCCGAACGCCGAGGCGATCGGACTGGCCGCCGCAGCGGCGGTGGGGGTCGAGCCGAAGCGGATGCTGAAGACGCTGATGGCCGAGCTGGATGGCAAGCCGGTGTGTGCGGTGATCGCGTCCGACAAGGAAGTCAGCATGAAGAAGCTGGCGGCCGCGCTCGGCGGCAAGAGCGCCAAGATGATGAAGCCGGCCGACGCAGAGCGGCTGACCGGCTACCATGTCGGCGGCATCTCGCCGTTCGGGCAGAAGAAGCGCGTGCCGGTGGCGATCGACGACGCCGCGCTCGCCGAAACCACGGTGTATCTCAACGGCGGTCAGCGCGGCCTGCAGATCGAGCTCGATCCCAACGCCGCCGTCACCGCGCTCGGCGCCGTGGCGCGCCCGATCGCAGCGGACTGACACGCCGGTTCGCCGCCGCGCATGCTCGCGATGCGTGCAGCCTGCTTGTGATCTGTGCAAAAACCCGTATTGCTGGGGCCAAATCTCAAAGGGAGGCGGCGTTCTGCTGATGCGGGCATGGCCGGGCGTGCGCGCCGCTTCCGAGCACCGGGCCTGCTATGACCACCACGACGCCGCCCGCTGAAGCGCCCCGCTTCGGCTGGATCTCCGACCAAGCCTATCTGCTGCTGAGCCTGACCTCGCTGTTCTGGGCCGGCAACGCCATTGTCGGCCGCGCCATCGCCGGCCACTTCCCGCCGGTGACGCTGTCGTTCCTGCGCTGGACCTGCGCGTTCCTGATCGTCGCGCCGTTCGCCTGGCGGCACCTGATCGCGGATTGGAAGGTGATCCGCCGGCATCTGCCGCTGATGGTGTCGGTGTCGGTGATCGGCATCTCGACCTTCAACACGCTGCAATACACCGCGCTGCAGTACACCTCGGCGCTCAACGTGCTGCTGCTGCAATCCACCGCGCCGCTATTCGTGGCGCTGTGGGCGCTGATCGTGCTGCGGATGCGGCTGACCCTGACCCAGGCGATCGGCATCGGCTCGTCGATGATCGGCGTGGTGGTGATCATCCTGCACGGCAACATCGCCGAACTCGCCGCGATCGATCTCAACCGCGGCGACGTGCTGTTCGTCTGCGCGCTGGCGAGCTTCGGGCTGTACACCACGCTGACCCAAAAGCGGCCGCCGATGCACGCGCTGTCGTTTCTCGGCTTCACCTTCGGCTGCGGCGCGCTGTTCCTGATCCCGCTCGAAATCTGGGAGCTGAGCACCAAGCCGCTGCCGGCAGTCGATTGGCGCAATCTCGGCGCGCTGGCCTATGTGGCGGTGTTCCCGTCGATCCTGGCCTATCTCTGCTACAACCGCGGCGTCCGGCTGATCGGCGCCAACCGCTCGGCGCCGTTCTTCCATCTGGTGCCGGTGTTCGGCTCGGCGATGGCGATCCTGTTTCTCGGCGAGCAGCCGCACCTCTACCATGCCGTCGGCTACGCGCTGGTGCTGACCGGCGTGGTGATCGCGGCGCGCAAGCCGAAGACGGCGTGAGCGCTCCGGCGCTCACTTCACCGGGATGTGAAACTTGCTGAACGCCTCGCGGGTGCAGATGATCAGGTGATCGGCGCAGGCGTTGCGCCGATGCGGCTCGCACTGGCTGAGATATTCCGGCGACCGCATCATCGCCATGAACGCCGCGACCGTCGGGTAATACACCAGCGAGACATAGTCCCAGGGGGCGTGGTCGGAGCGGCCGAGCGCGATGCCCTTGGCGTTGCCGTTCCACAGCAGCATGCCGCCATGCTCCTTGATCAGCGCCACCTTCTGGGCGCTGTAGCGCAAGTAAGCATCCCAACCGGTGCCGTCGCCGTCTCCGGACTGCTCGTTGAACCGCAGCAGGTTCACCATCACCACCGGGCCGGGATCGTCCCGGTCGAGCGCCGTCAGCCCTTCGATGTTCAACTCGTCGATACTCATCCTCGCCCCACTCGATCCGTGCGCCAGCATGCGCAGATCGCCGGCGACGTGGTAGCCGATTCTTTGCCGCGGCCAACCGCGCCGCAGCAACGCTTCCACCCGCGCGGCGCATGGAACTCGCCGCCCACGCAAACACTCGCGACGCATGCCAGCAATCCGCCGCGCACCTCTTTTGCGCCGACGTGAATTCAGGCACGAAGGCCAAAATGGTTCCCTTGCCCCGGCCCTCGATTTGATCGCCTGGTCCCGCTCCGCTTTCGGCTGGCTCGCCCACCAGCCTTATCTTCTGCTCAGCCTGACCTCGCTGTTCTGGGCCGGCAACATCGTGCTCGGCCGCGCGGTGGCCGGCCATGTGCCGCCGGTGACGCTGAGCTGCGCGCGCTGGGTCGGCGCGATGCTGCTGCTGTTGCCGTTCGCCTGGCCGCATCTGCGGCACGACTGGCGCAAGCTGCTGCACCACTGGAAGCTGATGATCGTGCTGTCGGCGACCGGCTTCGCGATCAACAACGCGCTGTCGTATTGGGGGCTGCAATACACCCAGGCGCTCAACGCGCTGCTGATGCAGTCCTCCGGGCCGCTGTTCGTGGCGCTGTGGTCGCTGCTGCTGTTCGGCGTGCGGCTGACCTGGATGCAGGCGGCCGGCATCGCGTTGTCGCTGCTCGGCGTGCTGACCATCATCCTGCGCGGCGACTTCGCGGCGCTGGCAGGGATCGAACTAAACCGCGGCGACCTGATGGTGGCCGGCGCGCTGTGCGCATTCGGGCTGTATTCGGCCTTGATGCCGAAGCGACCGGCGACGCATCCGCTGTCGCTGATCGTGGTGACGACCGGCTGCGGCGCGCTGCTGTTGCTGCCGTTCAGCGCTTGGGAATACGCCAGCGGCGTGCGGCCGAGCGCCGACTGGCTCAGCGCCGCGACGCTCGCCTATGTGGTGATCTTCCCGTCGATGCTGGCGTATCTCTGCTTCAACCGCGGGGTGGCGCTGATCGGGCCGAACCGCTCGGCGCCGTTCCTGCATCTGATGCCGGTGTTCGGCTCGGTGATGGCGATCGTACTGCTCGGCGAAAAGCCCGAGCTGTTTCACCTCGCCGGCTACGCCATGGTGGTCGCCGGCGTGTTCATCGCCGCCCGGCGGTGACGGTACGCACAGCCGTCAGGCCGCGCGCACCGTGTGCATGAACTTGCCGACCTCGAGCTTGAGCCGGTTGCTCTCGCCGGCGAGCGACTGCGCGGCATGCAGCACTTCGCCGGCCGCAGCGCCGGTGCCGCTGGCGCCGTGCTCGACCTCGACGATGTTCGACGACACCGCGCGGGTGCCTTCGGCCGCCTGCTGGATGTTGCGCGAGATTTCCCGAGTCGCGGCGCCCTGCTCCTCCACCGCCGAGGCGATGGTCGAAGCGATCTCCGACATCTTCTCGATAGTGCCGCCGATGCCCTTGATGGCATCGACCGACTCGTGCGTCGCCGACTGGATGCTGGCGATCTGCTGACCGATCTCGCCGGTCGCCTTCGAGGTCTGCTCGGCCAGTGCCTTCACTTCGGCGGCCACCACCGCAAAGCCGCGGCCGGCCTCGCCGGCACGCGCTGCCTCGATGGTGGCATTGAGCGCCAGCAGGTTGGTCTGCTGCGCGATGGTGTTGATCAGTTCGACGACGTCGCCGATCCGCGCCGCAGCCTGCGACAGCTCCTCGACGCGGTGATTGGTGTGGGCCGCCTGCTCGACCGCATCCGACGCGATCTTGGCCGAGGCCTGCACCTGGCGGCTGATCTCCTCGACCGACGCGGTCATCTCCTCGGACGCCGACGCCACCGACTGCACGTTGGTGGAGGCTTCTTCCGAGGCGCCGGCGACCGTGACGGTGAGATGCTGGGCCCGCTCGGCATTAACGTTCAGGGTGCCGGCGGAGGCTTCCAGTTCGGTCGCGGCCGACGACACCGTCTCGATGATCTCACCGATCGCGCTTTCGAAATCGTCGGCGAGCTTGTGCATGTCGGCACGGCGCTGCGCGGCGGCGATCGCATCCTGGCGGATTCGGGCGTCGGCCTCTTCGCGCGCCTTGGCGGCGGCGTGGACTTTGAGATCCTCGATCGCGTTGGCCATGTCGCCGATCTCGTCCTTGCGGTCGAGGCCCGGCAGCGTCAGGTCGAGCTGACCC
>NZ_QUML01000065.1:0-7347 GCF_010907025.1 Rhodopseudomonas sp. BR0G17
GCCGGCGCGCTTGGCCGAATCCGCCTGGAAGGTGCGGATGCGGGCGTCGGCTTCGATCGCCAGCGGGGTTTCGTCGTATTCGGCCTTCATCAGCTCGGCGCGGTTATACTTGCTGACGTCCTTGCCCTCTTCCTTCCAGGCATCATAGACCTGCCAGCGGAAGTTGAGCGTCCAGTTGAACGACGGCGAGTTGTTGTAGGCCAGCTTGGCGTTCGGCACGACTTCGCGGATCCGATCGACCATCGAGGCGATCTGCTCGATATGCGGCTTCTCGGTTTCGATCCACAGCAGGTCGGCGCCGTTCTGCAGCGAGGTGATGCAGTCCAGCACGCAGCGGTCCGCGCCGGTGCCCGGACGGAACTGGTACAGGTTGCTCGGCAGACGCTTCGGGCGCAGCAGCTTGCCGTTGCGGCTGATGATCACGTCGCCGTTGCCGATCTTGCTGGCATCGACTTCTTCGCAATCCAGGAAGCTGTTGTACTGGTCGCCGATGTCACCCGGCTGGTGGCTGACAGCGATCTGCTGGGTCAGGCCGGCGCCGAGCGAGTCGGTGCGGGTGACGATGATGCCGTCTTCCACGCCCATCTCGAGGAACGCGTGACGGATCGCGCGGACCTTGGCGATGAACACGTCGTGCGGCACGGTGACCTTGCCGTCCTGGTGGCCGCACTGCTTCTCGTCCGAGACCTGGTTCTCGATCTGCAGCGCGCAGGCGCCCGCTTCGATCATCTTCTTGGCGAGCAGATAGGTCGCCTCGGCGTTGCCGAAGCCGGCGTCGATGTCGGCGATGATCGGCACGACGTGGGTCTGGAAGTTGTCGATCTGGTCGATGATCGCGGTTTCCTTGGCCTTGTCGCCGGCCTCACGGGCCTTGTCGAGCTGGCGGAACAGGTCGTTGAGCTCGCGCGAATCCGCCTGGCGCAGGAAGGTGTAGATCTCTTCGATCAGCGCCGGCACCGAGGTCTTCTCGTGCATCGACTGGTCGGGCAGCGGGCCGAACTCCGAGCGCAGCGCCGCGATCATCCAGCCCGACAGGTAGATGTAACGGCGATCGGTCTTGCCGCCATTGTGCTTCTTGATCGAGATCAGCTTCTGCTGCGCGATGAAGCCGTGCCAGCAACCCAGCGACTGGGTGTACTTGGTCGGGTCGGCGTCATACGCAGCCATGTCGGCACGCATCTGCGCCGCGGTGTAACGGGCGATGTCCAGACCGGTCTTGAAGCGGTTCTGCAGGCGCATCCGAGCCACGGCCTCGGCGGTGACGCCATTCCAGGTCGGCTTGTCCTTGAGGAGAGCTTCGGCCGCTTCGATCTCGCTCTTGTAGGAGCTCGGAGCGTGGATGGCGCTGATGCCGCGTGGCTGGAAGTTCATGACATGATCCCTTCGGTACGAATAATTCGCAGCGCGACATTCGTGACAATCGCGCCTTGAAACGTGCCGAGAGATAAACGCGAGATGACAGAAGACGTACAGACCTCTTGCGAACGAATGGTGATGTCATGTAACTTCAGTACATGTAACATTTGTTATTTTGTAAATTTTGTAAAACGCGATATCTGGGGCGGAATCTGAAAGGACCCTGTAATGGCCGGCGATTCCGGTAAAAAACTGTTCGTGGGCCCCCGCTTCCGCCGCATTCGGCAGCAGCTCGGGCTGTCGCAAACCCAGATCGCCGAAGGTTTGGGCATTTCTCCTAGCTACGTCAACCTGATTGAGCGCAACCAGCGCCCGGTGACCGCCCAGATCCTGCTGCGGCTGGCCGAGACCTACGACCTCGACCTCCGGGACCTGGCCACCGCCGACGAGGACCGGTTCTTCGCCGAGCTCAACGAGATCTTCTCCGATCCCCTGTTCCGGCAGATCGACCTGCCGAAGCAGGAGTTGCGCGACCTGGCCGAGCTTTGCCCCGGCGTCACCCATTCGCTGCAGCGGCTGTACGCCGCCTACACCGAGGCGCGCCGCGGCGAGACCATGGTGGCGGCCCAGATGGCCGACCGCGAACAGATCCGCTACGAGGCCAACCCGATCGAGCGGATCCGCGACCTGATCGAGGCCAACCGCAACTACTTCCCCGAGCTGGAGCAGGCCGCCGAAGCGGTGCGCGACGAGCTCAATATCGGCTCGCAGGAGATGTTCGGCGCGCTGACCGACCGGCTGCGCGAGCGGCATTCGATCACCACCCGGATCATGCCGGTCGACGTGATGCGCGAGACGCTGCGAAGGTTCGACCGCCATCGCCGACAATTGCTGATCTCCGAACTGATCGACGGCCCCGGCCGCGCCTTCCAGGTCGCGTTCCAGACCGGGCTGACCGAGCACGGCGGCGTCATAGACGCGATCGTGCACCGCGCCGGCGGGCTCGAGGATCAGGCGCGGCGGCTGTATCGGATCACACTCGGCAACTACTTCGCCGCCGCCGTGATGATGCCCTATGCGGCGTTCCACGCCGCCGCCGAGCAACTCTCCTACGACGTCAACGTGCTGGCGCAGCGTTTCAACGCCGGCTTCGAACAGGTCTGCCACCGCCTCACCACGCTGCAGCGGCCGAACGCGCGCGGCGTGCCGTTCTTCATGCTGCGGGTCGACAACGCCGGCAACGTCTCCAAGCGGTTCTCCTCCGGCACCTTCCCGTTCTCGAAGTTCGGCGGCACCTGCCCGCTGTGGAACGTACACTCGACCTTCGACACGCCGGACCGGCTGCTCAAGCAGGTGATCGAACTGCCCGACGGCAGCCGCTACTTCTCGATCGCCCAGATGGTCCGCCGCCCGATCGCCCCGCACCCGCAGCCGCAGCCGCGCTTCGCGATCGGTTTGGGCTGCGAAATCCGCCACGCCGCCAAGCTGATCTACGCCGCCGGCATGGATTTGGAGAAAGCCGAAGGCACCCCGATCGGCGTCAACTGCCGCCTCTGCGAACGCGAACACTGCTCGCAACGGGCGGAGCCGCCGATCACAAGGACGCTGATCCTGGACGAGAACACGAGACGGGCGAGTAGCTTCGCGTTTAGTAACGCAAGGGAGTTGTGAGCCGCGCTCTTTCGTTGTTCGCCCGTTTTGCAGACACGACTCTCCCCGTCATTGCGAGCGAAGCGAAGCAATCCAGCTCCGAGCACTGGGCTGGATTGCTTCGTCGCTACGCTCCTCGCAATGACGGAGAGAGACGTTGGCCGCACCGACGAGGGCCCGCACCGCCGTCATTGCCGGGCTTGACCCGGCAATCCATCCCAACAACAGTCAGCTCTTCTGATTTGATGGATCGCCGGGTCGAGCCCGGCGATGACGCTTGGTGAGGTGGCGATGCTGCGGCTCGATTTGGCGGTTAGACAATTGCGAAGGTCCGGGATTGCGGCGGTCGCTGCAGCAACGCTCGTAATGACAATGTCGCTTTCTTCCCCCGCTCTCGCCCAGCGCGGCGCGTCGTGCCATGGCGGGCAGAGCTTCGATCAGTTTCTCGCCGGGCTGAAGCAGAAGGCGGTGGCGGCCGGCGTTTCACAGCGGGCGATCGCCGAGGCGTCGCCGTATCTCGTGTACGACCAGGGCATCGTCAATCGCGACCGCGGCCAGCGGGTGTTCGGGCAGATCTTCACGGTGTTCGCCGGACGGATGGCCTCCGAAGGTCGCCGCGTCAAAGGCCAGCAATTGATCAGGCAATACGCGAACGCCTTCGCGCGGGCCGAGAAGGAATATGGCGTGCCGCCGGCGGTGATCACCGCGTTCTGGGCGCTGGAGAGCGACTTCGGCGCGGTGCAGGGCAATCTGCCGACGCTGCGCTCGCTGGTGTCGCTGGCCTATGACTGCCGCCGCTCCGAGATGTTCCAGGACGAGACCATCGCGGCGCTGAAGATCATCGACCGCGGCGACCTGTCGCCGGGCGAGATGATCGGCTCCTGGGCCGGCGAGCTCGGCCAGACGCAATTCCTGCCGCGGCACTATTTCGACTACGCGGTCGATTATGACGGCGACGGCCACCGCGACCTGCTGCACAGCGCACCCGACGTGATCGGCTCGACCGCCAACTACATCGCCACCGGGCTGAAGTGGCGGCGCGGCGAGCCGTGGCTGCAGGAGGTGCGGGTGCCGGAGAACTTGCCGTGGGATCAGGCGGATCTCACCGTGAAGCATCCGCGCTCGCAATGGACGCAGTGGGGCGTGACTGCGGCGGACGGACGGCCGCTCTCGAACGACGCACTGCCGGCATCGCTGCTGCTGCCGATGGGGCGTCACGGTCCGGCGTTCCTCGCTTACGCGAACTTCGCCGCCTACACCGAGTGGAACAACTCGCTGATCTATTCGACCACCGCGGCCTATCTCGCCACCCGGATCGCCGGCGCGGGACCGATGCAGAAGCCCCGCGCCGCTGTCGCTCAGCTGTCGTTCAACGAGATGAAACAGCTGCAGCAGCTTCTGGTGCGCGCCGGCTTCGACGTCGGCAAGGTCGACGGCGTGCTCGGTCAGCAGACCCGCAGCGCGGTGAAGGCGATGCAGATCAAGTACGGCCTGCCGGCGGATTCCTGGCCGACCGCCGAACTGCTCACCCGGATGGGCGGCAGCGCCGCACCGGCGCCTTCGGCTTCCGCAGACCCGATGCAACCGACGGAGCCGCGGCGGGCTAAGCGCGCCCGCCCAGCCGCGCCGCTGCCGCAATAACCGAAAAATCCGTCCCGCGGCTTTTCAAATTCCGCCGACTTGCTCTAGGGTGCGACGCAATAACACTCTGGAGGAAACGACGTGCGTCATCTGTTGATTATGACAGCCACGGCTGTCGCGCTGGCTACCACCGCGGTCCATGCCGCCGATGACCTCAAGATCGCGCTGATCTACGGCAAGACCGGCCCGCTCGAAGCCTACGCCAAGCAGACTGAAACCGGCCTGATGATGGGGCTGGAATACGCCACCAAGGGCACGATGACGCTCGACGGCCGCAAGATCGTGGTGATCACCAAGGACGATCAGAGCAAGCCGGACCTCTCCAAAGCCGCTCTTGCCGAAGCCTATCAGGATGACGGAGCCGACATCGCGATCGGCACCTCGTCGTCGGCCGCAGCGCTCGCCGACCTGCCGGTCGCCGAAGAGAACAAGAAGATCCTGATCGTCGAGCCCGCCGTGGCCGACCAGATCACCGGCGAGAAGTGGAACCGCTACATCTTCCGCACCGGCCGCAACTCGTCGCAGGACGCGATCTCCAACGCGGTCGCGATCGGCAAGCAGGGCGTCACCATCGCCACCCTGGCGCAGGACTACGCGTTCGGCCGCGACGGCGTCGCCGCCTTCAAGGAAGCGCTGGCCAAGACCGGCGCCACGCTCGCCGCCGAAGAATATGTGCCGACCACCACCACCGACTTCACCGCGGTCGGCCAGCGGCTGTTCGATGCGCTGAAGGACAAGCCGGGCAAGAAAATCATTTGGGTGATCTGGGCCGGCGGCGGCGATCCGCTGACCAAGCTGCAGGACATGGACCCGAAGCGCTACGGCATCGAGCTGTCGACCGGCGGCAACATTCTGCCGGCGCTCGCCGCCTATAAGCGCCTGCCCGGCATGGAAGGCGCGACCTATTACTACTACGACATCCCGAAGAACCCGATCAACGAGTGGCTGGTGACCGAGCACCAGAAGCGCTTCAACGCGCCGCCGGACTTCTTCACTGCCGGTGGCTTCTCGGCCGCGATGGCGGTGGTTACCGCCGTGCAGAAGGCGAAGTCGACCGACACCGAGAAGCTGATCGCCGCGATGGAGGGCATGGAGTTCGACACGCCCAAGGGCAAGATGATGTTCCGCAAGGAAGACCATCAGGCGCTGCAGAGCATGTATCACTTCAAGGTCAAGGTCGACCCGGCCGTCGCCTGGGCGGTGCTGGAGCCGGTGCGCGAATTGAAGATCGAGGAGATGGACATCCCGATCCGGAATAAGAAGTAATGGCCGGGCGGGAGTCATTCCGGGGCGCGCGTCAGCGCGAACCCGGAATCCCGACATGTCCCGCGCCACTTTTTCAGGTGGCCTGAATCTCGAGATTCCGGGTTCGCGAGCTGCGCTCGCGCCCCGGAATGACGAACTCTAGCGATGAGGCTCGTCGCCTGCCTCACTCACAAACCGTCACCACCCGCGCATGCGGGTGGCCCAGTATCCCAGGGCGCCGGTGATGAACCGAAACTGCAGCGTACTGGATCCTCCGCATTCGCGGAGGATGACGACGGGATTGGGGAGACGTTGTGCACCATTCATGCTCCACTACGCCTTCGATGATGCTCTGACGTTGCGGTGACGGTGCTGCCATGACCACCCTCGAGACCCAATCCCTCACCATCCGGTTCGGCGGCCATGTCGCGGTCGACGCGGTGAGTTGCGCGTTTCGCCCCGGTGAGCTGACCGCGATCGTCGGGCCGAACGGCGCCGGCAAGACGACGTATTTCAACCTGATCTCCGGGCAACTCCGCCCGAGCGGCGGCCGCATCCTGTTCAACGGCGCCGACATCACCAAGATGACCGCGCCGCTGCGCACCCGCGCCGGGCTCGGCCGCGCGTTCCAGCTCACCAATCTGTTTCCCAATCTGTCGGTCGAAGAGAATGTTCGCCTCGCCGTGCAGGCGCACAGCGGCACGCATTACGACATGCTGCGGCCGTGGCGGACGCGGCGCGACCTGATCGAACGGGCCGACGCCATCCTCGACAGCGTTGCGCTGGGCGCCCGCCGCAATGTCGCCGCCACCGCGCTGTCGCATGGCGACCAGCGCAAGCTCGAAGTCGCGCTGATGATGGCGCTGGAGCCCAAGGTCTACATGTTCGACGAACCGACCGCCGGCATGAGCGTCGACGAGGTGCCGGTGGTGCTCGACCTGATCGCGCGGCTGAAGACCGACCCGTCCAAGATCATCCTCTTGGTCGAACACAAGATGGACGTCGTCCGCTCCCTCGCCGACCGCATCATCGTCCTCCACCACGGCAAGCTCGTCGCCGACGGCAAACCCGCCGAGGTGATCGCTTCGCCGATCGTGCAAGAGGCGTATCTGGGCATTGCACCGGGCAAGAGTGCGGCGTGAGAGTGATGATGAAAATATCGAATGCTTCGATGTTGGTGACGCCAGCTTCTGCGGTGTTGGTCACGCCCCCTCCCCGCACGCCAGCGAGCTCCCTCTCCCGCCTGCGGGAGAGGGTTGGGGTGAGGGCGCCACAAGGATGGCGTCCCGTTGTGGCCCCCCACCCCCGACCCCTCCCCGCAAGGGGGAGGGGAGCAGAGGCGCCGCAGTTGAACGCGAGCGTCATGACTGATCGATCGATGATGTTGCTATCACCCTCTCCCCACGCGCCAGCGAGCTCCCTCTCCCGCTTGCGGGAGAGGGTTGGGGTGAGGGC
>NZ_QUML01000066.1:0-6965 GCF_010907025.1 Rhodopseudomonas sp. BR0G17
GGCTGCTGGCGCATGAGAAGGTTCGCTTCGTCGGCGAGCCGGTCGCCGCCGTGGTCGCGACCTCGCAGCTCGCCGCGCAGGCGGCGATCGAGGCGATCGCGGTCGAGTACAACGAGCTGCCGGCGGTGACCGATCCGACCGCGGCGATCCAGCCCGGCGCGCCGGCGGTGTGGGCGGAGACGCCTGACAACATCGTGGCGGCGATGAGCTATGGCGATGCCGCCAAGGTCGATGCGGCGTTCGCCAGCGCCGCCCATACCGTGTCGCTGGATCTCGTCAGCCAGCGGCTGATCCCGTCGGCGATGGAGCCGCGCTCGACCATTGCGGAGATCGAGAAGAAGACCGGCCGGCTGATCCTGCACACCCAGTCGCAGACCCCGGGCCAGACCCGCGACGCGCTCGCCGAGGCCATCCTGAAGCGGCCGAAGGAGAGCATCCAGGTGCTGGTCGGCGACATCGGCGGCGGCTTCGGCCAGAAGACCGGCGTCTATCCGGAAGACGCGCTGGTCGCTTACGCGGCGGTGAAGCTGAACCGCAAGATCCGCTGGCGCGGCGATCGCACCGATGAGTTCGTCGGCGGCACCCATGGCCGCGACCTGACCTCGACCGCGTCGTTCGCGCTCGATTCCAAGGGCAAGGTGCTGGCCTATCGCGTCACCTCGATTGGCGGCACCGGCGCTTATTTGGCGGGGGCCGGCGTGATCATTCCGCTGGTGCTCGGCCCGTTCGTTCAGACCGGCGTGTATCACCTCCCGGTGGTGCATTTCGACATCAAGGCGGTGATGACCCACACCGCGCCGGTCGGCGCGTATCGCGGGGCCGGGCGGCCCGAGGCGGTGTACATCGTCGAGCGGCTGATGGACGCCGCCGCGCGCAAGCTCAACATGGACCCGCGCGCAATCCGCAAGATCAACTACATCAAGCCGTCGCAGTTGCCCTACACCAACGCGGTCGGGCAGGTGTACGACAGCGGTGCGTTCGCCCACATGATGGACCGCGCCGCCGAGCTGTCAGACTGGGATGGCTTCAAGGCGCGCAAGAAGGCGGCGCAGAAGAAGGGCCTGCTCTACGGCCGCGGCGTCACCAGCTACATCGAGTGGACCGGCGGCCGCGCCCACACCGAGAACGTCAAGCTGCACGCCACCGCCGAAGGCCGCGTCGTGCTGCATTCCGGCACCCAGGCGATGGGGCAGGGGCTGGAGACGACCTACACCCAGATGATCGCCGCAGCGCTCGATATTCCGCTCGACAAGATCGACGTCGTGCAGGGCAACACCGATTTGGCGATCGGCTTCGGCAGCGTCGGTTCGCGCTCGCTGTTCGTCGGCGGCACCGCGGTTGCAGTCTCTTCGGCGGAGATGATCGCCAAGGCGCGCGAGAAGGCGGCGAACATTCTGGAAGCCTCGATCGAGGACATCGAGTACTCCGGCGGCATGCTGACCATTGCCGGCACCGACCGCAAGATCAGCCTGTTCGAGATCGCCGCCAAGGAGAAGGGCGCGCGCCTCAGCGTCGACTCCACCGGCGAGGTCGACGGACCGTCGTGGCCGAACGGCGCGCATATCTGCGAGGTCGAGGTCGACCCGGAAACCGGCGTCAGCCGGGTGGTGCGCTACACCACGGTGGACGACGTCGGCAATGCGGTGAACCCGATGCTGGTCGCCGGCCAGATCCATGGCGGCGTTGCCCAGGGCGTCGGCCAGGCGCTGTACGAGAACGCCGCCTATAACGACGACGGCCAGCTCCTGACCGCCAGCTATCTCGACTACTGCATCCCGCGCGCCGATAACCTGCCGCCGATCAACGTCACGCTCGATCCGTCGGCGCCGTGCAAGACCAATCCGCTCGGCGCCAAGGGCTGCGGCGAGTCCGGTGCGATCGGCGGTCCGCCCTGCGTGGTGCACGGCGTGCTCGACGCGCTGGCCCCGCTCGGCGTCACCACGCTGAACACGCCGCTGACCCCGGAAAAGGTCTGGCGTGCGATCCAGGACGCCAAGTCGGCCCAGGCGGCTTAGAACCTCAACGCCCGCAATACCGACAAAGACACACCGGCGCATGCTATGCTGCGCCGGTTCGCGTGCGGGAGAGATCGATGCGGAAGTTTCTGACGGTGCTGGCGGCGCTCGCCGCGCTCAGCCTGAGCAATTGCGGCTACAACACCATCCAGAGCGAAGACCAGGAGGTGAAGTCGACCTGGTCGGAGGTGGTGAACCAGTATCAGCGGCGCGCCGATCTGGTGCCGAACCTCGTCAACTCGGTGAAGGGCTTCGCCCAGCAGGAAAAGGACGTGCTGCTCGGCGTCACCAATGCCCGCGCCAAGGTCGGCAGCATCCAGGCGACGCCCGAGGTGCTGAACGATCCGGCCGCGTTCCAGAAGTTCCAGCAGGCGCAGGGCGAACTGTCGAGCGCGTTGTCGCGGCTCTTGGTCGTCACCGAGAACTATCCGCAGCTCAAATCCGACGAGCTGTTCAAGAACCTGATGGCGCAGCTCGAAGGCACCGAGAACCGCATCACCGTGGCGCGCAACCGCTATATCAAGGCGGTGCAGGCCTATAACGTCACCGTGCGGTCGGTGCCGACCAACTTCACCGCGATGATGTTCGGCTACAAGGAAAAGCCGAACTTCACCGTGGAGAACGAAAAGGAGATTTCGACCGCGCCGAAGGTCGATTTCACCCCGGCGCCGGCGCCTGCGCCGGCCAAGTAAGCGCATGACCGCGGCGACGATGCGCGCCGTCCGCGCCGGATGGCTGGCGCTGCTCTTCTGCGTCGTCGCAGCGGTGCTGGCGCCGTTCGCCCGTGCCGATGTCGCGGTGCCGGCGCTGACCGGCCGCGTGGTCGATCAGACGGGCACGCTGTCCGAAGCTGCGGTGACGCGGCTCGATCAGAAGCTGAAGGCGTTCGAGGCCCGCAAGGGCAGCCAGATTGCGGTGCTGATCGTGCCGACGACCCAGCCGGAGGCGATCGAGCAGTTCGCGATCCGGGTCGCCGAAGCCTGGAAGATCGGCCGCAAAAAGATCGATGACGGCGCGATCCTGCTGGTCGCCAAGAACGACCGCAAGCTGCGCATCGAGGTCGGTTACGGCCTCGAAGGTGCGCTGCCCGACGTCACCGCCAAGCGGATCATCGACGAGATCATCACGCCGAAATTCAAGGCCGGCGATTTCGAGGGTGGCATCGAGGCCGGCATCGACCGGATGATCGGTGTGATCGATGGTGAGCCCCTGCCGACACCGCAGCCGCAGCACGAATGGGCGGCGCCGGAATCCATGGATGAGTTGACGGGCTGGGCGATCCCGCTGTTGTTCGGCACGCTGGTGCTCAATGGCTTCTTGAAAGCGGCGCTCGGCCGCCTCGCAGCCTCGGGGCTGACCGGCATCATCGTCGGCGCGGTGGCGATGCTGTTCGGTCTGGTCTGGTACATCGCGCTGGTGGCGGGCTTCGCCGCGTTCCTGCTGGCGCTGGTGATTGATCTGTTCGGCGGGCCGACGATCTCCTCGGGGCGACGCAGCGGTTGGTCCGGCGGCACCTGGACCGGTGGCAGCAGCGGCTCGTCGTGGTCGAGCGGTTCGAGCGACAGCGGCTTCAGCGGCGGTGGCGGCAGCTTCGGCGGCGGCGGCGCCTCGGGAAGCTGGTGAGGAGAGACGCAGCATGGGCATCCGGCGGATCGGCAAGCACCTGTTCACCAGCCGCGGCGCGGTGCACCGCGCATTTTCGCCGGATGCGTTCGATGCGATCGAACGAGCCATCAAGGCGAGCGAAACCCGCCACGTCGGCCAGATCCGCTTCGTCGTCGAGGGCGCGCTCGACGGCGCGCCGCTGTTTCGCGATCAGCCGGTGCGCGAGCGTGCGCTCGATATCTTCTCGCAGCTTCGGATCTGGGACACCGAGCACAACAACGGCGTGCTGATCTATCTGCTGCTGGCCGACCGCAACGTCGAGATCATCGCCGATCGCGGCATCGACGGCCGCGTCAGCGCCGATACCTGGGAGGCGATCTGCCGCGAGATGGAAGCCGAGTTTCGCGAGGGCCGGTTCGAGCAGGGCGTGCTGCGCGGTATCGACCGCATCACCGCGCATCTGGCCGAACACTTCCCGCGCAGCGGCCCGAGCCCCAATGAAATCCCCGACGCACCGGTGGTGGTGTAGTAACATGGCGGCAGTCTAACCTCTCCCCGCATGCGGGGAGAGGGAGAAATTGTCGGCGCTTGGCTTTCGAAACGAAAGCTCCTCAAGCCTTCGCTGACGGGCGCGCCGCG
Source organism: Rhodopseudomonas sp. BR0G17 (assembly GCF_010907025.1). NCBI lineage: Bacteria > Pseudomonadati > Pseudomonadota > Alphaproteobacteria > Hyphomicrobiales > Nitrobacteraceae > Rhodopseudomonas > Rhodopseudomonas sp. BR0G17. Next base: position 4,260 of record NZ_QUML01000066.1, read on the forward strand.
ATGCGCTCGAACCACTCGGCGATGTTGGTGTTGGCGGGATCGAGCGGCTGGCCGACCTTGGCGCCGAAGTCGAGCCAGCAGTACAGCAGCAGATCGGCCAGCGTCAGCCGCGGGCCGCAGACGAATTCCTTGCCCTTCATCTGCTCGTTCATCCAGCGAATGCGATCAGCCGCCATCTTCTTCAGCCCGGGCGCGGCTTCCGGCACGCACACCATCCGATCCTGAAACATCTTCAGTCCTTCGGCGAAGCGGAAGCCATTGAGCAGCGGCTCGCAGATGTAGAGGTCGATCCGCCGCGTCCACATCCGGCATTCGGCACGCTCTTCCGCTGTGGTGCCGATCAGCGGCGGCTGCGGATGCTTCTCCTCGAGATATTCGCAGATCGCGGTGATCTCCGCCAAGAAGCTGCCATTGTCGAGTTCGAGAGTGGGCGTCTGGCCGTGGGGATTGCGCACGAGATGTTCGGGCGTTCGATTCTCGCCGGCGCGGACGTCGAGCGTGTGGGTCGGAATCGTCAGGCCCTTCTCGGCGATGAACATCCGCACCAGGCGAGGATTGGGCCCGATCGAATCGTACAGCTTCATGGTCGTCTCCCTGATCGGCGCTTGGCTGCGCCTATGCTGATCGATCTGTCCTAGCGCGGGACACCGTGCGGTGCAAAGCCGCGCGGTGCATCATGCTGTGCGCGTTCCTCACGATTCGTGAAATTTCCGTAACCGTCGGCGGAAGTAACGATTTCGCAAGTAATAAAAGTTACCGAATAGTATCAAGCTGATCTGGAGGATTTGACACGTGGACGAGCATCGCAACGAGCCCATCGGTGAACAGCAGACCGGCGCGGCCGCCGCGACGGACGGAGCGCAGGCGAACGCCGGCAGCGCCGAAACAAGCTCGGCCTCCGCGCATCAGGCGACCCCGGCCAATACCCCGGCCAATGCGGGCGCCGCCAAGCCGAGCGAAGCGAAGCCCGCCGGCAAATCCGAGATCGAGAAATCGGACGGCGTCAGCCGTCCGCGCCCCGGCACCGTAACCATCATGGCGCCGTCGCCTCGCGAAAATCTGTATCGGCACTGGGACGATGAGATCGAAGTCGAGGCGCCCGATGAGGCGAGCCAGTCTGCGGTTCATCGCTTCGGCGTGCGCAAGCTTGCAGCGGTTGCTGCGGCCGTGATCCTTGCGGCGATCGCCGGTGCGGTCGGTGGTGCACTCGCCACCGCCAGCCTGTCGCATCGGAGCGACGCCGAGACCACTGCGGCTTCGGCGCAGGTGAAGACGCTCGACGCGCAGGTGGTGCAGCTCCAGACCGAACTGTCGGCGCTTAAGGCCGATCTCGACCACGCCGCCAAGCAGAGCACGGCGCAGCTCGGCAAGACCGCGGACCGGATCGAGAAGCTCGAGAAGGCGCAGGCCGAGCCGGCCGCCAAAATCGCCAAGCTGAGCGAGACGGTCGAGAAACTGCGCACCGCGCAGGTTCAGCCGCCGGCTGCGCCCGCGCCGGCTCCGGCCAATGTTGCCGCTGTCCCCGCCAAGGACGTCACCGGCTCGATCACGCCGAAGGCCGACGCTGCGAAGCCGGGCCGCTTGCCGACGGTCGAAGGCTGGGTGCTGCGCGATGTGTATGACGGCGGCGCGGTGGTCGAAGGCCGCTCCGGCACTTACGAAGTCTATGCCGGTGATCCGATCCCGGGTGTCGGCCGCGTCGATGCGATCCGCCGCCAGGACGGTCGCTGGGTCGTGGTGACCAGCCGCGGTCTGATCGTCGCCCGCTGATCGCGCAGCGTCATTCCTGAAATTTCAACGGCGCCGGCTGTGAGACAGCCGGCGCCGTTTTGATTTGGCTCTCCCGCGGAGCCTCGCAGACAGCGCAAGTTGCTTCCGCTTAGGCCCCGGTTCTGGCCTTGCTCGCAGCGATCTGCTGGAGCGCCCAGCGGGCGTTCTTGCGGACGTCCGGATCGAGGTCGTCGGCGATCAGCACCAGATAAGGCTCGCCGTCGGGCGAGGCGATCTCACCCAGCGCGGCGGCTGCTTCTTTGCGGAGATTAGCCTGCTCGTGGGTGACGCATTGACCGATCGGCCGTACCGCCTGCAGCGCCTTGATCCGGCCGAGGCTGCGGATCGCTTTGAGCCGCACCTGCCAGAACTCGTCGGCGAGGCAACCGATCAACGGCTCGATGGCAAGCGCTCCGCGGGCGTTGAGGCCGAGAGTTTCTGCCGCCATTTCGCGTACCATCCAGTCGACATCCTCGAGCGCGCGGACGATGGTCTCGGCTGCGATCTTCATGTGCGAGAACGCCAGCGCGCTCACCGCGGCGCGGCGGACGTGCGGATCGGGATCGCCGATCAGCGCCGTCAGCGCTGGGATCGACTCCTCCAGCTTGAGGAAGCCAATCACTCCGATCGCCTGCACCCGCACCGCGGCGTCGCCGTCCTGCAACGCTTCGAGCGCCGGCTTCAGCGTATCCTTGCGCCGCAGTTCCTTCAGCGCCCGCAGCGCGCCGCTGCGGACGAAGGCGTGCCCGTGCTTGACCAGCGGCAGGATCGCGTCGGCAGAGGCGGGGTCTTTGAACTCGGCGAGGCTGTCGGCCGCCGCCGCCGCGACGATCCGCTCCGGATCGACCAGTAGGCGGACCAGTGCCTCGGCGGCCTCCGGTCCGTCAAACTCGCCGAGCGCCATCGCGGTCTGCTGGCGGACGCCGGCGTCGGGAT
>NZ_QUML01000067.1:0-6315 GCF_010907025.1 Rhodopseudomonas sp. BR0G17
GATCGTGCCCTCGATGGTGAGCGGGCGTCAGGTCTGTCCCGCGGCGCCGGGCAGCGGTGCCGACTGCCAGGCCGCCGCCGACATCCTGTGCCGATCGAAGGGCTATGGCGGCGGCAAGAGCCTCGGCGTCGATGCGACCGAGAAGTGCTCGGCCAAGGTGCTGATCCCTGGGCGACCGCGCGAACCGGGCGATTGCCGCACGGAAAATTTCGTCACACGGGCATGGTGCCAGTAGTCCCCGCGGCTGATCACTGCGACGAAACGTGCGCTTGCGCCGAAACGCTACGAATTCGCCAAATCCCACCTTGCAGGTCTGTTCCTCGCTTGCTTTTGTGTCGCCGCGGCCGCGCCGCCAAACACAACAAACAAGGAGAAACTCGAAATGCCCATGCCTGCGTTGTTCAAGGGCCGCCTCTCGGTCCCGGTGATCGGCTCACCGTTGTTCATTATTTCGGGTCCCGAGCTGGTGATCGCGCAATGCAAGGCCGGCGTGGTCGGGTCGTTTCCGGCGCTCAATGCGCGTCCCGCCGCACTGCTCGACGAGTGGCTGCACCAGATCAAGGAAGAGCTCGCCGCCTACGACAAGGCACATCCCGAGCGTCCGTCGGCACCGTTCGCCGTCAACCAGATCGTGCACAAATCCAACAACCGGCTCGATGCCGACCTCGCGCTTTGTGAAAAGCACAAGGTGCCGATGTTGATCACCTCGCTCGGCGCCCGCGAAGAGCTGAACCAGGCCGCGCACAATTGGGGCGGCATCGTCTTCCACGACGTCATCAACCAGAAGTTCGCCCACAAGGCTGTCGAGAAAGGCGCCGATGGCCTGATCCTGGTCGCGGCGGGCGCCGGCGGCCATGCCGGCACACAATCGCCGTTCGCCTTCGTCACCGAGACGCGCGCCTGGTACAACGGCCCGATCGCGCTGTCCGGCGCGATCGCCAACGGCCGCGCGATCCGCGCCGCCCGGGTGCTCGGCGCCGACTTCGCCTATATCGGCTCGGCCTTCATCGCCACCAAGGAAGCCAACGCGGTCGACCGCTACAAGGAAATGATCACCACCTCCGGCGCCGACGACATCGTGTATTCCAACCTGTTCACCGGCGTGCACGGCAACTACCTGAAGCCGTCGATCGTTGCGGCCGGCATGGACCCGGACAATCTCGAGCAGTCCGATCCGTCGAAGATGAACTTCGGCACCGATGAGGCCGGCGAGCGTGCCAAGCCGAAGGCCTGGAAGGAGATCTGGGGAGCCGGCCAGGGCATCGGCAGCATCAACGACGTGCTGCCGGCCGGCGAACTGATCGCCCGCTTCAAGAAGGAATACGACGAGGCGATCGACCCGCCGCTGTGAGGCAATAATCGTCGTCTCCTCCGCTCACTCAGGTCATCGCGAGGAGCGAAACGACGAAGCAATCCAGCTCGGCGCACCGCGCTCTGGATTGCTTCGCTTCGCTCGCAATGATCGGGAACAGCTTCGATCTCGTCAGCTCAGCTCGTGGAAGTCGCCGCATGGACTCCATCTATCGCATCGACGGCATCAATATCGAAACCAGCCCGAACGCAGCCGGACCGTGGGATCCGACGATGCAGCACGGCTCTCCGCCGTCTGCCCTGGTTACTTACCTCGCCGAACAGATCCCGACCCCGTCGCCGATGCAGATCTCGCGGGTGACCGTCGACCTGTTGCGCCCGGTCCCGGTGGGGCCGCTGACCTACCAAACCGAAGTGCTGCGCGAAGGCCGCAAGATTCAGCTCTGCGCCGTGCGGCTGCTCTCGAAGGGCGTCATCGTGGTCGGCGCCACTGTGCTGAAGATCCGCGTCGCCCCTCCGGATCTGCCGGACGATATCGAGCATCCGCCGCTCGACGTGCCGCATCCCGACGACTGCCCGGTGCTCGACCCCGGCTTCACCCGCAATCCGTTCGTCGGCGGCATGTCGCTGCGCAAGGTCTATGGCGGCTTCGGCGAGATCGGCCCCGGCGCAACCTGGTATCGCGCCGACCGCGCCCTGGTCGAAGGGCAGCCGACCTCGCAGGCGATGCGCGCGGTGGTCGCCTCTGACTTCAGCAACGCGACCTCGTCGATCCTCGACTTCAAGCACTGGACCTTCATCAACGCCGACCTCAACGTGTTCTTCGCGCGGCAGCCGGTCGGCGATTGGGTGCTGCTGAACTCCGAGATGTGGTTGGGGCCGGACGGCGCAGGCATCGCATCGTCGAAGCTCGCCGACGTTCACGGTTATTTCGGCCGCGCGATCCAGAACCTGGTGGTCGAACAGCGCTGAGCTGACAGCGCAAGCCTGTGGATAGCAGGGATCACTCCAGGTATTTCAACGAGGCGGCCAAGCCCTCAGAATCAGTTTAACACCGCATTAACCATCCTGGCACATCAATAGGGCCGCCGCGATGCGGGGCCCTTTCGACGACTGATCCTGCATCGTTGGCGTACACCACAGCCGAAGTGGACCTCGCCATGCTGCATGTCGAAAAGACTTCCGCGACCCTCGACGAACTCCGCATCCGGGTCGCTCACGCGCTGCATCGCCATCCGCTGTGCCGCGACGTGCGCTTCGAAATCGTCGGGACGCCGCGCACCCGCAAGGGCGGTAACTGGACGATTAGCATCCAGTCGGTCGCGCCCGATGCGCTGTGGGAAGCTTCCGAGATCGTTGCTGATATTCAGGAAGCCTATGAGCTGGCCGAGATGCCGATGTACGCGGCAGCGTGATCGACGGCCCGGGGCACGGAACCAGGCGCCCCGCGGAACTGCTCATAGTTACCACTAACAGCCATATTTCCTCTGCATTCTTGCGCGATACGAACTCCATTCGTCGCCGCGACGGAGATCAGCTTGACCAAGACCGTCACTCTTTCTGCGCTGGTGTGCGTGCTCCTGGCGAGCGCGTCCGCTGCCAGCATTCTGGCCCGCGCCAGCGTTCCCGCCGCGGGACTGGCCGGCGTGGCCGCGGTCGAGCGTCCCGTCAGCAACCGCGAATTCAAGGCCGACAAGCTCGAAGTCTCGCTGCAGTCCGACGAACCTGAAGTCCAGGCCGCACAACAACAGCCCGCCGAAGACCAGACAGCCACGGCGGACGTGACCGTGCCGGCCAAGCCGCTGCAACTCGCCTACGCGGCCGATGATCTGCCGGTTGCCGCAATCCCGGAAGCCGCAGCTTCCGAACCGAGCGTCGCAGCGCCGAAAGCCGTCACCAAGCTGCCGCCGGTGATCGCCACCACTCCGGTCCAAAAGCCGAAGCCCAAGCCTGCCGCGAAGGAAGCGCTGCTCAGCGACGGCCAGATCGCACAGATCAAGACCCGCCTGAATCTGTCGTCGTCGCAGGAGTATTATTGGCCGTCGGTCGAGCAGGCGCTGCGCGCGATCGGCCGCAAGCTGCATGCGACCACGCGCGGCCGCGACAGCAGCACCCCGGCGATCGATCCGGACAGCGCCGAAGTGCAGCAGCTCAAATACGCCGCGATGCCGCTGCTGTTCCAGCTGCGCGAAGATCAGAAGCAGGAAGTACGTAAGCTCGCTCGCGCCATGGGCCTCGAACAGGTCGCGCAGCAGATCTGAGGCGAGTAGCAGCCGGCGCGGACGCGCCGCTGATCCCGGCGGTTGGCCGACCCATCCCTACGCGGCGGATTCCTGACTGTCGCGCTCCGGCCAATCCGATGGCCGGCCGGGCACCAACTTCAGTCCTTCGACGAAGTGATCGACCCAGGTGCGGTCGACGAACGGCAGCCAATCCAGAAAACGCTTGGAGAAGTTCGGCTTGATGGCGAGGAGCTCGTCGCAAGCGATCCGCGCCGCGTCGAGCTGCCCCATCCGAGCCAGCGCGTTGATCTTCAGAACGTGCGCGTACCAATAGGCAGGGCGCCGCGCGAGCGCCAGCGTGGCATGCTCGATCGCTTCCGGCCATTGTCTCAGCATGGTGTAGGCGAGCGCCAACTCGCCCAGCGAATAGAAGATATTCGGATCGTTCGACGACAGCCGCATCGCGGTCTTGAGTTGAACGATCGCCCGATAGGGCTCACCCGCGAGGTTGAAACAACCGCCGAGCTGCGCGTGCGCCAGCGCCAGGCTCGGGGTCAGCGTGATCGCCTGCTTCAGCAGGTTCTTCGCTTCGAGCGGATGCCGCAGCCACATCTCGGCGATGCCAGCCAGCATGAAGCCGCGGCCGTCGTCCGGATCGGCCAGCATCGCCTGCTGCGCCAGCTTGCGCATCCGCAGGATCTGATCCTGCGGCTGGCGGCCGGCCCAGATCGACCACGCCAGCGCCGCCGTCGCCTGGATCAGTGCTTCGGGTGAATTGGGATCGAGCGCCAGCGCTTCGGCGAACAGTTTCTGCGCCATTTCGGAATCGGCGCGCGTCAGCCGGTTGAGATGCCAACGGCCGCGCCAGATCAAATCGCTGACGCCCAGTTTGTCCTGCCGTTTGCCGCGAATGCGGATCTGCTCGGCGTGGTCGATCCGGCTTTCGAGCTGCGCCACCAGTTCGTTGACGAACTGCGCGAGTTCATCATGCCCCGCCGGCGATTGCAGCGTGAAGCGCCGCGACCACAGCGAATAGCCGGTGATCGCCTCGGCCAGCGAGGCCGACACCCCATAGGAGTCGTAAGCACGATACAGCCGGCCCTCGACGAGGTACTGCGCGCCGAGACGCTGGCCGATCAGCTTGCGGTCATCCCGCTCGGTGAACGAGAAGCTGGAGTTGCGCGAGATCACCGGCAGCCAGCGGATGCGCGACAGCCCGACGATCAGTTCCTCGCCGATACCTTCCGCCACGTAGTCCAGCGTCTCATCCCCGGTGGCGTTGGCGAACGGCAGCACCGCAATTGCGGGCCGGCCGGCGAAGCCCACCGGCGGCGTCGAGATGTCGACGATATGGGTCGGCAGCGTCGTCGCGCCGCCCGCCACCGCCGAGACCACGACATCGTTCGCCGGCGGTACCAGCGCGTCGCGCTGCTCACGCAGCCATTGGCCGAAGCCGCGCTCGCTCGGAATATCGAGACCTTCCAGCAGCTCACCGGCCGCCCGGCCGGGGCGTGCGGCGAACAGGTCGATGTCGATCAGATCGGTACGCAGTCGTACACGATCGCGGTCGCTGACCAGCAGTTCGGCGCCGTCCGCGTTCAGCAGCTTGCGCAGGTTCGATAGTTCGCGGCGCAGACTGCCGGCGGCTTCGGCTTTGCGCCGACTGCCCCACAACCGATCCTGCAGCCAGCCGCGGGGGCGTGCGCCGTCACGCGACAACGCGAGCATTGCGACAACGGCGATGCCTTTTTTGCTGGTGATCTCGACCCGGCGCCCGTCCGGCGCCGTGAGCTCGAAGGGTCCAAGCAGCCGAAGCGCATATCGCTCCGAATTCGCCGCCGTCATCCCGTATCCTTCCTGCCTCTCCGGTCAAAATAGCACTTTTCACGCGTCTATCACGCCATTTTCACGCTAGAGGCCGATCGATAAGGAAGCGGAACTAGACCCAATAAGGGAATATGTAAGATGTCTCTTGACCAATTGAAAAATTGAGAAACAAAGAGAAGCATTACCGTCGGTTGCAGCGGGCGAGCGAGCAACGACATGCGAGTGCATCGTATGTGAAACGGCGGAAGGATACGGGCGGGGTTATGGTTGGCGTGTCTGGAAGCGAGCTCCACCAGGAGCTTCTGTTCGCGTTCGGCGGCGGCGAGCGCGATGTTACCGTGGCGCTGCTCGACGGATTGGTCGACCGCACCCATGATTGTTTCATCGGCGCGCCCCTCAAGCCCCTCAACACCGCAGTCGCCCAGCACACCGGCGACGACGCCCCACCAAGCGCACAAGCCACCCATCTGGCCAGCCTCCTCTTCGGGCAACCCTGCCGTTCGGTGGAAGGCATCGCGCCGATGTGCCGAGGGCTGCTGGCGCCGATCTTCAGTGATGTCCGATCAGTGTGCGGACAGGCCGATTTAGCCGACGCGATCACGCGGGCACTCGATCACGGCGCCGACATTATCCTGATTGGTGCCGGAGCGTTCGAACGCCCCTGGTATCCGGGCTTCGCCCTGGCAGACGCCGTCGCCAAGTGCAACGCCAGCAAGACGCTGATCGTCACCAGCGCCGGCAGCAAAGGTTGCACCACTCTGCTCCGTCGTTGCGGCGCCTTGAACTTGCTGCCGGTCGCAGCCCTCGACAGCGTCGGCCAGCTCCTCGGCGGCCAATGCCGCGACCTCGGCGACATCGGAATCGCCATTCCCGGCACCAGCGTATCCGGCGCGGCCTTGGAAGGCCGAGTGGTGCAGCGAAGCAACCCAAATGTGGCGGCGGGGATGGTGGCGGG
>NZ_QUML01000068.1:0-6025 GCF_010907025.1 Rhodopseudomonas sp. BR0G17
GCTCCCCTCCCCCTTGCGGGGAGGGGTCGGGGGTGGGGGTCCACAACGAGACGCCATCCTTGGGGCGCCCTCACCCCAACCCTCTCCCGCAAGCGGGAGAGGGGGCTCGCAGTGCTGGGGGAGAGGTCGATGATCTGTCTCGAAAGCCGGGCGCCAAATTCGGTGCGACTCCCCCGACGCACCTCACCTGGCTGGCGCTTGAGCCAATCACCGGCCGGACCCATCAGCTCCGGGTGCATTGCGCCGCGATGGGCTGGCCGATCTTCGGCGACAACATCTACGGCAACGGGCCGCGGTTCGGCGAACCGCGGCTGCATCTGCATGCCCGCGAGATCGTCATCCCGCTGTCGCGCAACAAACCGCCGGTGGTGGTCACCGCGCCGCCGCCCGCGCACATGCACCCGCGGCTCGCTGCCTGCGGCTGGACACCAAACTGACGGGCGGCCTCAGGCTGCAGCTGCCATCACCACCTGCGCCAGCAGCTGTTCGCGCTTGGCCTGGGAGCGGGTGCCCTTCAGGGTCGAAGCGAAGCGTTCGAGAATGCCGTCCTCGAACGCGGTGACGATGGTGGCGTGCACATAGCTCTTGCGGCAGATCGAGGGGGTGTTGGCGAGCTCGTCGGCTGCCATCCGCACCGCCTCCAGCACCTGCTTGCGCCGGCCGCGGGCACTGGTCGCCGGCTCGATCCGCGCCAGCGATTCCAGCACCACCGCCGAGGCCATCAGGGTGCGAAAGTCCTTCAGCGAAATCCGGATGCCGGCGAGGTCGCGCAGGAACACGTTGACCTGAGAGGTCGAGACCGGATGCACCTCCCCGTCGGCGCCGACATACTGGAACAGCCGTTTGCCCGGCAGCTTGCGCAAGATGCCGATAGCCCGCACCAGCCGGGCCGCGCCGCATTCCTTGCGCACCGCTTTACCGCCCTTGGCTTTGAACGACAGGGTCACACAATCGTCCTCGATCGCCACGTTGGACTTCAGCAGCGTCGCAGCGCCGCGAGTACCGTTGAGCCGCGCATAGGACTCGCTGCCGGGACGGATCGCGGTGCGGGCGATCAGTTCGATGACCGCCGCAAGCGCAAACTCCCGGGTCGGCTCATCACCCGACAGGTGCTTGCCAACGGCGCGACGGATCTTCGGCAGCGCTCCGACAAGCTGCGCTAACCGATGCGCTTTGCGGGCTTCTCTGACCTTCTCCCAATCCGAGTGGTAGCGGTATTGCAGCCGACCGGCAGCATCGCGGCCGACCGCCTGCAGATGCGAAGCCGGATCGGCGGCGTAGCGGACATCCTGGTAGGCCGGCGGCACAGCCAGCGCATTCAGCCGGCAAATGGTGCTTTGCTGTTTCACCTGCGAACCATCGGCGCGCAGATATTGCCATCGCTTGCCGCGCTTAATGCGGCGGATCGTCAGATGATCGACTTCGCCAAGATGCAGACCGAGGTCTTCGGCAAGCTCGGCAACGCTCACTGGCTCGCCGGCCGAACCGACCGATGCGTCCATCCCGGTTTCGGGAAGTTCGAAATTCTGCCGATCGATCATACCGTTAACATTCCCGCGCCAGAGCCCCCAGCTAATGCGCCAGCCCCACACTCGTTCCGGCAGGCGCGCCGCCGCGGCGCACGCATCGCGATCACGGCTCTGCACATGCGCGCGATCAGCGCCGAAAGTCGGATGACTGCACCGCTTGTCGCGGCCCGGCGGGCCGACGCATAATTGTCTCAACAACAACAGCCGGAGGCTGAGACGATCGCACGTCTCTTCACCGGCGATGCTCCCCCGTAGCGTTTCCATGACTTCGCCCGGATCGCAGGATCAACGATCGGCGGAGCCAGACTCGTTGGCGGGTGAGTCGCCGGTTGCAGCGGGGTTGCGGTCGAGCACCGACGGCGGGTGCGGCATCGACCGCGTTTTTGTGGAGGAACAAATGTCCGAGAAGATCTACGACGTGCCCGCAGAGTGGGCGAGCCGCGCCTTCGTCGACGACGCCAAATATCGCCAGATGTACGAGCGCTCGGTGACGGATCCGACCGGATTCTGGGCGGAGCACGCCAAGCGCGTCGACTGGATCAAGGCGCCGACCAAGATCGACAACTGGTCGTTCGCGCCCGGCAATATTTCGATCAAGTGGTTCGAGGACGGCGTTCTCAACGCCGCCTACAACTGCATCGACCGCCACCTCGACAAGCGCGGCGACCAGGTCGCGATCATCTGGGAAGGCGACGATCCTTCGCAGTCGCGCAGCATCACCTATCGCGAGCTGCACGACGAAGTCTGCAAGTTCGCCAACATTCTGCGCAACCGCAATGTCGGCAAGGGCGACCGCGTCACCATCTATCTCCCGATGATCCCGGAAGCCGCGTTCGCGATGCTGGCCTGCGCCCGGATCGGCGCGATCCACTCGGTGGTGTTCGCCGGCTTCTCGCCCGACAGCCTCGCGGGCCGCATCAACGACTGCAAGTCGAAGATCGTGATCACCGCAGACGAAGGCCTGCGCGGCGGCCGCAAGGTGCCGCTGAAGGCCAATGTCGACGCGGCACTGAAGAAGTGCGACGGCGTCGACTGGGTGATGGTGGTCAAGCGCACCGGCGTCGCGGTCGAAATGGATGACGTCCGCGACTTCTGGTACCACGAAGCGGCCGAGATGGTGACGACCGAGTGCCCGGTCGAGCACATGCACGCCGAAGACCCGCTGTTCATCCTCTACACCTCGGGCTCGACCGGTCAGCCGAAGGGCGTGCTGCACACCACCGGCGGCTATCTAGTGTTCGCGTCGATGACGCACCAGTACGTCTTCGATTATCACGACGGCGATATCTACTGGTGCACCGCCGACGTCGGCTGGGTCACCGGCCACAGCTACATTCTCTACGGTCCGCTCGCCAACGGCGCGACCACGCTGATGTTCGAGGGCGTGCCCAACTACCCGAGCAATTCGCGGTTCTGGGAAGTCATCGACAAGCACAAGGTCAACATCTTCTACACCGCGCCGACCGCGATCCGCGCGCTGATGCAGGCCGGCGACGAGCCGGTGAAGAAGACCTCGCGCAAGTCGCTCCGCCTGCTCGGCTCGGTCGGCGAGCCGATCAATCCGGAAGCCTGGGAGTGGTACCACCGCGTCGTCGGCGAGGACCGTTGCCCGATCGTCGACACCTGGTGGCAGACCGAGACCGGCGGCATCCTGATCACCCCGCTGCCCGGCGCCACTAAGCTGAAGCCCGGCTCGGCGACCCGGCCGTTCTTCGGCGTGGTGCCCGAGATCCTGGATCCGGAGGGCAACGTGCTGGAAGGCGAATGCACTGGCAACCTCTGCCTCGCCCGTTCGTGGCCGGGCCAGATGCGCACCGTGTACGGCGACCATGCCCGGTTCGAGCAGACCTACTTCTCGGCCTATAAGGGCAAGTACTTCACCGGCGACGGCTGCCGGCGCGACGCCGACGGCTTCTACTGGATCACCGGCCGGGTCGACGACGTCATCAACGTCTCGGGCCACCGCATGGGCACCGCCGAGGTCGAATCCTCGCTGGTGGCGCACCCCAAGGTGTCGGAAGCGGCCGTGGTCGGCTATCCGCACGACATCAAGGGCCAGGGCATCTACGCCTACGTCACGCTGATGGCCGGCGAAGAGCCGACCGAGGAGCTGCGCAAGGAGCTGGTCGCCTGGGTCCGCAAGGACATCGGTCCGATCGCCTCGCCCGACCTGATCCAGTTCGCGCCCGGCCTGCCCAAGACCCGCTCCGGCAAGATCATGCGCCGTATCCTGCGCAAGATCGCCGAGGACGAGCCGTCCTCGCTTGGCGACACCTCGACGCTGGCCGATCCGGCGGTGGTCGACGATCTGGTCGAGCATCGCCAGAACAAGCACCACTAGGCCGGCTAACCGAGCCCAGCGACGCATCCATTCTCCAAAGGCCCCGCCTGTGATTCGCAGGCGGGGCCTTTTCGCGTCTGGCGGGTACGCGCGCCGGGATCGCGTGGACGTTGGTACACAGCGCCGGCGGGGTGGCTTTCGCCCCGGTCAAGCTGTGCTGATTCGATCACATCCGGGCGAGGAACCCGACTCGCGACCATTTTGCCGGCGGGTGTTGTTTGCCGGACATTTACTTTGTTCCCCGGATTTTTCTTCAATGGTACGCCTGCGTTCATTTCGGTCCTCCAGCACACACCGGTTGGTTAGTTCACGCTGCGACCATCGCGGGCGCTGAGGGGCGCCGGAGCGAAGCTGTCCGGTGCGAGGAAACTGGAGAGACTGAATGTCTTTTGGATCTCGTTCGGCGAAATTGGCCATGGCGGTCGCGGTTGTGGCGGGCGCCGGCGTATTGACCGCGCCGCGGGCCGAGGCGCGGCCCGATCTGGTCGTCTTCCGCGGCGACTATTCGCCGGGGACGATCGTGGTCAGGACCGGCGAGCGGCGGCTGTACCTGGTGGTCGAGCCGGGCCATGCGGTGCGTTATCCGGTCGGCGTCGGCAAGGCCGGTAAGCAGTGGGCCGGCACCACCAAAATCGACGGCAAATATCGCAATCCGGCCTGGGCTCCGCCGGCCGACGTCAAGCGCGATGTCCCGACCATTCCGGACGTAATCCCGGGCGGATCGCCCGCCAACCCGATGGGCGTCGCGGCGATGACGCTGGCGGGCGGCGAATACGCCATCCACGGCACCAACCGGCCGCAGTCGATCGGCGGTTTCGTGTCCTATGGCTGCATCCGGATGCTGAATGACGACATCACCGATCTGTACGAGCGCGTCCCGGTCGGCACTCAGGTGGTGGTGATGCGCTGAGGACAGCAGCACAGGCCAAAAGGAAAAGCCGCGGACGGGTCCGCGGCTTTTTGTTGTCGAGAAACTCCCGTCCGCTCAGCGCGGCGGTGCCACGCCCGGAGGCGGCGGCGGCAGCGACGCCTGACCGCCATTGAGGAGCGGCGTGATGCGCCGGATCGTGACGCGGCGGTTCTGACGCTCCGGAGCCTGGGTCTGGATCTTCAGATACTGCTCGCCATAACCCTGCGAGGTCAGGTTCTCGGCCGGCACCCCGAACTGCTGAGTCAGCAGTGCGGCAGCCGCCTCGGCGCGACGATCCGACAGCGACAGATTGTCGGTGTCGTTGCCGACCGCATCGGTGTGGCCTTCGATCAGGAACACCTCACGCGGGTTACGCTGGATCGCCCGGTTGAGACCGTCCGCAATCACCTGCAGCTTCGCGGCCTGATCCGGGGGGATGTCCCACGAGCCGGTGTCGAAGTTGATGGTGTTGAGGTCGATCGACGGCATCCGCTGTCGCACCGCCGGGCTGTAGCGGATCTCGTCCATGGTGTAGCGACGCTCGATCCGTTCGACCGGCGGTGCTTCCAGGGTTTCGTAGATCAGCTCCGGCGATGCGTCCTCGTAGTCGACGATGTAGCGATCGCGCGGAATCCGGATCACCGGCGGCGGCAGGTCGACATAGAAGTTGGCCCGGTCGCGCGGACCGTAGCTGTTGTCGATGATGATGATCTCGCGGCCGTCGCGGTCGCGGCGAATACGCCGCAGCAGCTGACCGTCGCGCCCGGTGACATTGATGATCTCGCTGCCATCGGGACGGATCACGATGGTGCGCCGTTCGTCGCCGCGATCGTCGACCCGGATGTCGCGCGCGCCGTAGCGGAAGCGATCCACCTCGTTATGGCGGATGAACTCCTGACCGCTCGGATCGCGCACGATGATACGACCCGGCTCGGTGATCACGATCCGTCCGTTCTCGTTGACTTCGCGGCGCTGGCTACGGAAGTCGGAGAGGTTGCGCGGCCCAGGCGCCTGCGCGCCGGGAGCGATGGGAGTCAGCGCCTGCCGCGCCACCGCCGGCGGCGGAGGTGGCGGCGGTGCGACCGCTGGCGCAGCGGCGGGTTGCGGCGGCTGAGCCGGCTGAGATTGGCTGCGCTCAGGCGAAGGGGCCGGCGCGACGGCGGGTCCGGCACCCGGGGCTCCGGGACCAGCTTGTGGCCGCGGCGGCGGACCGCCCGCAGGAGCGCCCGGTTGCGGGCCGCGCCC
>NZ_QUML01000069.1:0-5957 GCF_010907025.1 Rhodopseudomonas sp. BR0G17
CTCCCCTTCCGATTGCTTCTCCCGCATCGCCCCACCTGCTAGAGTTCCGGCACCGGCTCGGCTCTCGCGCCGGCGTCGCGGTGCTCTGCCGCGCCGACGTCCTCCCGCGCAGATGCGGCTTCGCCGATGCCGATGATCGCAACACCGTCCGTTCACAGCCTCGCGCTGTTGTTGCTGCTGAGTTTCTTTCTCGGCTTCGCGTTCGAAGATTTCTTCGAGCAGCGCAAATCCGCGCGGCCGGGCGGCGTCCGCACTTTTCCACTGCTATCTCTCGGCGGCGGCGTGCTGTACTGGCTCGACCCCACCCACCTGGTCGCCTTCACCGGCGGCCTGCTGGTGCTCGGTGTCTGGCTGTCGATCTTCTACACGGTGCATTTGCGCGAGCGCGACGACCAGGGCGAACGCAATGCCGGGCTCGTCGTGCTGCTGCTCAACGTCCATGCCTATCTGCTCGGGGCGATCGCGCTGGCGCTGCCGCATTGGGTCGCGGTCGGCATCACGGTCACGGCGGTGATCCTGCTCACCAGCCGCGACTGGCTGCACCGGCTGGTGCGCAAGGTCGATACCCGCGAGATTACCACCGCGGCACAGTTTCTGATCCTCAGCGGTGTCGTGCTGCCATTGCTACCGGCCGAGCCTGTCACTTCACTCACCAGCATCACGCCGCGGCAGGTTTGGCTGGCGCTGACGCTGGTGTCGGCACTGTCGTACGCGAGCTATCTGGCGCAGCGTTATTGGCAGCGCGCCGCGCAGGGGCTGTGGATGGCCGGCCTCGGCGGGCTGTATTCCTCGACCGCCACCACCGTGGTGCTGGCGCGGCAGGCCGCCGTCAGCGAGTCGTTCCGCCGCCAGGCGACGGCGGGTATCACGCTGGCGACCGGCATCATGTACCTGCGCATCCTGGTGGTGATCGCTGTGTTCAACATGACGCTGGCGCGTGCATTGGCTGCGCCGATGCTGGGGCTTGCGGCGGTCGCTTTGGCGATCGCAGCGCTGCAATACCTCATCATCAAGGCGCCCAGCGGCGAAGCCACCCAGCCATCGGAGCGCGGCAACCCGCTCGAACTCGGCGCCGCGGCGGTGTTCGCAGCCCTGTTCGTGGCGATCTCGCTGGCCTCGACCTGGGTCAAAACCGAATTCGGCACGCAGGGCATCTACTGGCTGGCAGCGATCGTCGGTTTTTCCGACATCGATCCCTTCGTGCTCAACCTCGCGCAGGGCGGCACCGCGGGCATCGGCGAACATGCGGTGGCGATCGCGGTCCTGATCGCGGCATCGTCCAACAATGTCCTGAAGGCCGCCTACGCGGTGGCGTTCGGCGGCCGGCGCACCTGGCAGAGCGCGGTGATACTGGTGGCCTTGGCGATTGCCGGCGTCGCGCTGGCGGCGTGGCTGGCGAAGATCGCGGCTTGAGCGGCGGCGAGCGCTAGCCGCGCTTCAGCATCGACAGCAGCGACGTGGTCGCCTTGTAGCTCTGCACCGCGTTGTCGCGGAACGCCGGCGTCCAGTTGGTCGCGGTGCGTTCCTCTGCGCTCATGCCCGAATAGGCGTTGAGCAGGCCGAGGCTGAAATCCGCCGGATTGCCGGAGGTCTGGCTTTGCTTCAGCGCGGTGAGGATGCTGGCGCGGTTACGGCCATCGAGCTCGCGCTTGGCGGCGAACACCTCTTCCTGCGAGAACAGGTCGTCCTTGTTGAGCGAGATCGCCGACAGCGAGCGATTGTCGAGCACCGACAGATCCGCCTGCTGGCCGGTCTTGCGCGCCGGATCGTACACCAGCAGCTTGCCGGCGGCGGTCGCCTGGGCGGCCTGGTCGTCGAGCGTGGCGCGCGCCTGCTTGGCGACGCTGCCGAAATCCTTCGTGGCCGTGGTGGCGCTGCCGGACGGATAGCGCGCCAGATAGGCCGCCACCGGATCGTTGCTGATGCCGGCTGGGATCTTCGACGGATCGGCCTGGGTCGCTGCCAGGCCCTTGGTGATCGCGGCGCGCTCGGCCTGCCAGGTCGCGGTCGCTTTCTCTTCGCCCGAGGCGCCATCGAGATAGCTCGCAGCCGCCTTGTACACGGTGCTGTAATCGCCGATCAGCTTGGCGGTCTGTGTCGCCGGCGACAGCGCGTCGTTGAACTGCGCGATCCGCGTGGTCGCCGCCAACGTCTGCTCGGCGTCGGTGAACCGGCCGCCGGCATTGGAGGCGATGGCGAACAGCGCCCGGCGGTCGAGCCCCGACAGGTCGATCTTCGGCTTGCCGCTGTCGTCGTAAGGCGCGGTGACGCCCGCCGCCTTGTACAGCTTGTCGATCGCGGTGCGGCTGTCACTGATCACCGCAGAGTAATCCTTCGACGAGCCGCTGGCGAGCTGGGCCCGCGCGGCCGCCGACAGCGTCAGCTGCGTCGCCGCATTGCTGCTGGCGCCCGGCAGCACGTCGTCGCTGGTACCGTTCAGGATCGTGGCCAGCGAGGTCTGCGCGCCCGCGGTCCGCGCATAGGCGGCACCGTATTGCGCGTAATTGTTCAAGCCGTTGGTGATGCTGGTCATGGCATTGCGCCCCGCTGCCGAGGAGGACGGTTAAGGAACCGTTACCGCCAGCCAACCTGTCAGGACATGGTTAACGACCGGTTAATTGTTTCGCAATGTTGCTGATCGGTGCAGCTTTTGAGGGGGACGCGGGACGTCCTTGAGGACACGCCCTCCTCCCCCGTCATTCCGGGGCGCTCCGCTTCGCCAAGAGCACTGTCATTCCGGGATGCGTGCGACAGCACGCAGACCCGGAATCTCGAAGTTATTGCAGAGGGTGACGCAGCGAGGCGCGTGGCGGTTGCCGTGCACGACCACATCGAGATTCCTGGTTCGCTCGCTGACGCGAGCGCCCCGGAATGACTCCCTGTGGAGTGGAGCACCAGACGCAGGGCCCCCTCGCCAACAGCACCGTCATTCCGGGATGCGTGCGACAGCACGCAGACCCGGAATCTCGAAGTTATTGCAGAGGGTGACGCAGCGAGGCGCGTGGCGGTTGCCGTGCACGATCACATCGGGATTCCGGGTTCGCTCGCTGACGCGAGAGCCCCGGAATGACGTGACGGCAGCCGCGGCAAGGAGGCAGCCCCACACCCGGCGTCATGCGCGGGCTCGACCCGCGCATCCATCACGCGCGTAGCGTTTCTGCGAAGACACCTTGAGAAGAAGGATGGATTGCCGGGTCGAGCCCGGCAATGACGTGGCGTGGCAGCGGCTGGCGCGGCGGACCAACAGCCGCCGTTAGTCCTGGATCTTCGAGAAGTCCGCCACCGCCCGGGTCGCGGCGCGGATTTCGTTGAGCAGCTTCAGGCGGTTTTCGCGGACGGCCTTGTCGTCGGCATTGACCGTGACCTTGTCAAAGAACGCATCGACCGCCGGCCGCAAGCCAGCCATCGCGGTCATGGCCGCGGCAAAGTCCTCCTTGGCGACGGCTGCGCCGGCGTCGGCCTTGGCACGATCGATCGCGGCCGCCAGCGCCTTCTCCTCGTCCTGCGCATACAGCGACGCATCCGGCGCGCCGTCGAAGGCGCGGCCGTCCTTCTTCTCCTCGATACGCAGGATGTTGGCGGCGCGCTTGGTGCCGGCGAGCAGGTTTTTGCCGTCGTCGGTGGCGAGGAACGCGGCGAGCGCCTCGACGCGGCGGACGATCATCAGGATGTCGTCCTGACCTTCGAGCGCAAACACCGCATCGACGAGATCGTGTCGCGCGCCCTGATCGCGGAGTTGGACTTTGAGGCGGTCGGCGAAGAAGGACAGGAGGTCAACCGCCGTCTCCTCGGGGGGAGGAAGTTCTCGACAGACCTCATATTTTCCAATGTTCATGACACCAGCCTTAGCGGACCCCTGCCTCAGCCGGCAAATGAGCACCCGCGCTGAAGCATCCACCCTGTCTCCAAACCGAGAGCCTTCCGAGAAAATCTCATCGATAGTTAAATAGCCCATGCCCTTCGACTGACGCACTAATACGAAAAGATCCTCAGTCTGGAACGATCGCAGAATTGGAAAACACGCTTCCTTGAGGAGGACCTCAAGCGCAATCTGCAATCCGTTCTCCAAAACAAGCCTAATCACCCCCAGCGCAGCCCGCCGCAGCGCATACGGGTCCTTACTCCCCGTCGGCTTCTCGTCGATCGCCCAGAACCCGACCAGCGTGTCGAGCTTGTCGGCGAGCGCCACCGCGATGCTCACCGGATCGGTCGGCACGCGATCGTTCGGGCCCTGCGGCTTGTAGTGTTCCTCGCACGCTGCGGCGACAGAGGCATCTTCGCCCTGGGCGAGCGCGTAGTACTTGCCCATCAGGCCCTGCAGCTCGGGGAATTCGCCGACAACCTCGGTCAGCAGATCCGCCTTGCAGAGCTTCGCGGCACGCTTGGTCTTCTCGACGTCGGCACCGACCAGCGGCGCGATCTCGGCGGCGAGGCGCTCGATGCGGGCGATGCGCTCGGCCTGGGTGCCGAGCTTTTCGTGGAACACGATCTGATCGAACTTCGGCAACCGGTCTTCCAGCTTGGTCTTCAGATCGGTCTCGTAGAAGAACTTGGCGTCCGAGAGCCGCGCGCGGATGACGCGCTCATTGCCGGCCGTGATCGCGGCGCCGCCATCGCTGGCTTCGATATTCGCGGTCAGGATGAACTTGTTGGCGAGCTTGCCGGTCGCAGGATCGGCGACCACGAAGCATTTCTGATTGGCGCGGATGGTGGCGCGGATCACTTCGTCCGGGATCGATAGGAAGTCCTTGTCGAACGAGCCCATCAGCGCCACCGGCCATTCGACCAGGCCGGAGACTTCGTCGAGCAGCCCCTGATCCTCGACCAGTTCGTAGTTCTGCGCCTGCGCCAGCGTCTTCGCATCGGCCAGGATGATGTCCTTGCGGCGGGCGGAATCGAGCACGACCTTGGCAGCGAACAGCTTGGCCTCGTAGTCCTCGAACCGGCGCACGCTGAATTCGGCCGGTGCCATAAAGCGATGGCCGCGCGTGGTCTGCCCCGCCTCGATGCCGTCGACGTTGAAATGCACCACGTCGGGCTCTTCGGTCTCCATGCCGAAGGTCGCGATGATCGAATGCAGCGGCCGCACCCATTGCAGCGCGCCCGGCTTGCGGGAGCGTTCGCCCCAGCGCATCGACTTCGGCCACGGGAAGGTGCGCACGATCACCGGCAGGAATTCGGCGATCACGTCGATCGCAGGCTTGCCCGGCTTCTCGATCAGCGCGACGTAGAAGTCACCCTTCTTCGGGTCCTTCTGGATCTTGGCTTCGTCGAGCGAGGCCAGCCCCGCGGCCTTCAAAAAGCCCTGCACCGCCGCCTCCGGCGCGCCGACCTTCGGCCCCTTGCGCTCGTCCTTCAAATCCGGCTGCCGCGCCGGAATGCCATGCACCGTCAACGTCAGCCGCCGCGGCGTCGCAAACGCCTTGGCACCCTCATAGACGAGACCTTCGGCGACCAGCTTGTCGGTGACCAGCCGCTTCAGATCATCAGCAGCCTTCCCCTGCATCCGCGCCGGGATTTCTTCGGAGAACAGTTCGAGGAGGAGGTCGGGCATTACTTGTCCTCCCCGCGCAGGGCTTCACCCTCCCCTGGAGGGGGAGGGTCGCCTGCCGAAGGCAGGCGGGGTGGGGTGACAGCGGTCGCGTTGTAGATGGCGTCCATCACGGCGTCGGTCTTGCTCATCACATCATTGTTCCAAAATCGGATCACCCGGTAGCCCTCCGACTGCAGCCATTGCGTTCGCACTTCGTCACGCTTTAGGCCGTCTTCGTCGCCGTGTTGTGATCCGTCCACCTCGATGATCAGTCGCTTCGCGAGGCAGGCGAAATCGGCGATGTAGGGCCCGATCACCACCTGCCGTCTGAAGTGACTTCCTTCCACATTCATTCGTCGCAACCGCCGCCATAGAATGTCTTCGGCAGCGGTGCTGTTAGCCCGCAGTTTGTTCGCAGTGGCAC
>NZ_QUML01000006.1:0-180518 GCF_010907025.1 Rhodopseudomonas sp. BR0G17
AGGGACAGGGCGCTGGGGCAGGGGCGGCCTGCGGAGCGGCGGGAGCGGGAGCTTTCGGTGCCTGCGCAAAGGCCGCGGTCGTCCCGATAGACACCACACCTGCAACGATCAAAGCTGCTGCTGTCCGCATGCCGAAGTCCTTCTGCCGTTTGGCCGTCCGAGCGAGCGCGGCCCGAGTCGGGCCGGCACGCATCGCCACGCCAAGGTAGAGGCTCGCACCCAGCCGTGCCAACGGCTTTTTGCCACGGCCGCGGAGTTGCCCGCAGATTCGAAGGTGCGCAGCTCAGCGCAACCGGACGATGAAGTCGGTGCCCTTGCCGGTCTCGCCGGCGGCGATGCCCTGGTCGGATACGATCAGCGAGCCGCCATTGGTCAGCGCTTCGGCGATCCGCTTCATCGCTTCCGGCGGGATGGTTAGCCGATCGAGCGCTTCGGCGGGGCTATTGGTGTGAAGCGAAGCTTTCGACTCTTCCGTCAAGGCATTGCCGTGACGGCGAGATTTGCGCTGCACTTCAGGTTCCGCTTTAGACAGTGCGACCGGCAGCGATACGACGGACCAGCGCACGCTCTGATCCTTGTCGAGCTGAGCGGTGAAGATGTGAGTGCCCAGCGGACGGTCGCTGGCGGCAATCGTCACCGGCACGTCGAACAGCGGCGTCTGGTTCTGCCGGACATACAGCTTGCCATCCTTGCCGCTGACGAAGGCGGCAATCTGCTCCCTCGGATTCGGCGCAGGCAGCATCGGGGCGGCGGCGGTGTGCGCAGCATCGCTGGTCGGCGCGTGCGACTGGTCCTTGGCGCCCGACGAGGTCGCGGCTTTGTCGTCGCTCGTTGCAGCGGACGCCTTGGACTGCTCGGTAGCCGGTGCGGCCTCGGCGGCCGCAGGCGCCTTGGCATCAGCAGGGTTGGCGTCGGCAAGTTTGGTGTCGACTGACTTGTCCTGAGCCTTGGCAGCCTTGGCGGTATCGACGGTCCCGGTCGTCGCGGGAGCGGCGTCGGTGGTCTCAGGCGCTTTGCTCGACGAAGCATCGGTCAGCGTCACCGTGGCCGCCGCCGCATCCGCGGTCCGGACCGGCGAGGCCGATGGCTTGTCGCTGCCGAGCGCGAGGCCGCGCCGCAGCTCGTCGGCGGAAAGCGTGGGCTCCGCCGGTTGGTCATTGACGGCCGCCTTGTCGGATTTGGTCGTGGTCGCCGGCTTCGGCGAATCCGACATCATCGGTTCGGGATCCGGCGCGACCTTCTTGGTGGCGAGCAGCGGATGAGCAAAGCTCACCGGCGTCACGTCGCCGGGGGCGACGATCACGCGGGCACCCATCCGTGTCCAGCCCCACATCTTCACCGCGAACGTCATCGGCATCCGGATGCAGCCATGCGAAGCCGGGTAACCGGGGAGGGCGCCGGCATGCAGTGCGATCCCCGACCAAGTGATGCGCTGCATGTAGGGCATCGGGGCGCCGCTGTAGATATTCGAGCGGTGATATTTGCTCTTCTGGATGACGCTGAACACGCCCATCGGGGTCGAGTGCCCACGCATCCCGGTCGACACCGGCGTCTCGGCAAACAGGCCGTTGGCGTCGTACACCCGCAGCTTCTGCTGCTCGATCGAAACCGCGATCACCACCGGCCCTTGCGGCTTGGTCGCCTGCTTTTCGATCTGCTTTTCGGCCTTGTGGTCGAGCTGAAGCCGCTTGCGCGGATGCTGATAATGCCGCTTCGGCGTAGCCGGCGGCGGCTCGTCGTAAATCGGCACTTCGTCCGACCAGAACCAGGCGGGCGAGGCTTGCACGGGCGTGGCCGCCATCGCAGTGGCCATGATGCCTGCGGCGATCGTGGCCTGCGAAATGGTCAATCTCCCAGCACCGGTGCGCTTGCTGGTGCGGGAGTAACGCTCGTCGGTGAAATCGGCTTCGCATTGAAAGACGCGCACGCAGTTCTTCCCCGAATCTTGCCAGCAGGATTTTAGATTAGTGTCTCTGGCGCGAGACGCGTTCGCCTTCGTGGCGAACTGTCGCGCAATCTGTTCGACCGTAACAAAAAAGCTTCACCGGAGGTTAAACGCGGCGGCGGGCAGGAGTTGCACCTTTCAAACCGGCAACGTGCTCACCAAATGCACAGAACCGTTTCTATGGAGATTTCGATGAACCGGCGTGCCTCTCAGTTTCGCCTCTCCCGCTTCAAATCCGCGACCCTGGCGCTGCTCGCGCTGGCCGTGACGGGCGCCTCCACCGCTGCCGTGGCCGCCGACGATCCGGATCTGATCTTCCGACGCTCGACGGTGTTCAAGCTGCTGAGCCCCAACGACAAGCTCGCCGTGTACGGCATCGACGATCCGGAGATCAAAGGCGTCGCCTGCCACTTCACCGTGCCGGAGCGCGGTGGTTTCAAGGGCTGGCTCGGTTTGGCCGAGGAAGTCTCCGACATTTCGCTGGCATGCCGGCAGGTCGGACCGATCCACTTCACCAAGAAGCTCGATCAAGGCGACGACATGTTCAGCCAGCGCCGCTCGATGTTCTTCAAGCGGATGCAGATCGTCCGCGGCTGCGACGCCAAGCGGAACGTGCTGGTTTACATGGTGTACTCGGACAAGCTGATCGAGGGCTCGCCGAAGAACTCGACGTCGTCGGTGCCGGTGATGCCGTGGGGCGCGGACGCCACAATCGAGAAGTGCGGGGACTTCTTCAAGTAACGATCAAGGCGGCGGCGCTTCGGCTGCGGAGAGCAGCGAAGCGCCCACGTGTCATTTTGGCACGTCGAAATTCACGGCACTTGGAATTCAGGCTGACTCCCGCTCAGTCGAGAGCGGCTGCGCCGCGGCCGAACGGGCCGGTGCGCAGTAGCCAATGAGACGCACGAGGCGCTGCGGCATGCCTTGTGTAGCGGAATGGCCGAACGGTCCCTGCAGCGCCATCTCGCCCGATGTCGCGACGCCTCTGCGGCCGTTGCGGAGCAGCTCAGTGTGTAGAGCCTCCGGGCGGGTGGTATGGCGCCGTTCTGTGGGACGGTCGCTGCCAGTGCCGTCGCCGAGCGCATTACTGGCCATTTTTGTTTCCTCCATCATGTATGAACGCGGCCGATCCGGAATCGTTGCCGCACGTCGCCAAGCGACGCGTGGTCCGAACCGAAGCGGGCTTTCGTGACGCAAACCGGATCAGCCGGCGCGGCGAGGGGCGAGATCCGCTAATCTTTGGATCTCTAACGTCCAGGTCTCTGCCACGGCAGCGGTGTAATGCACCGCAATGATCTGCACCCGACGTCACAGCGCGGCTCAAAGCTGGATCACGCCAAGCTCCGCAACTAATCATTTGTAGAGCCGATCCAAAGAAATTACCAGCCTCAACTATCCAACGGCCAAAGTTGGTAACAGAGGGTGGGTGGCTCCCTCGTTCGGACCGCTGCGTGTAACGGGATGCACACCCTACTAAGCGTCGATTGATGACGTGGTGATGTCACCGCCGCCCACCGGATGGATCAGCGCCAGCAACTTTAGTCGTGCATGGCCGCGTCCTGGGCCAAACCAGAGCGCACTGAAATCCCGATGGTTTTTTCCGCATTGTTTCGTCGAGGACGGTCCGACGAAACATTTCGCGGGTGGGACGAAACCATTCGGCTGCGCGCTTGCAGCGGTCTGGAAACACAGCGTGGTTATCAACTGATCAACGGCAGCGGCGGCGGGCCGGCTGACGACCGGCAGGAGATCTCGGATGCGGACTTGGAGCCTGTTCCTTGCCCTCGCTTTGGTGGCCAGCGGTGCTTCATCCGCCGGCTCATCAGAAGGGCGGCTGCCGGGCCCCGGGACCTTCGCCTATATCGGCCCCCCTGTGGCGGAAGTTGCTGCGGTCCGGGATGGCGCAGTCTGGCGAGGCGGCGACCTCGCCGAATGGAGTCGGAATTGGTGACGATGTTTCGGATGGCTGCGCTGGCGGTCGGTTTCGGCCTGATGATCGGCCATGCGGCGCAGGCGCAGACCCATACACAGACCCGGTCCCTATTTGGCGCTCAGGATGCTCGGATGGAATTCATCCGCCAGTGTACCGCGCATATGACCGGTCGGTGGGCGCATCCCGACTCTGTTTGCGGCTGCCTGCACGATCATGCCGCGGCCAAAGTGTCCGATAGCGACCTGCGTCAGGCGCTGCTGCGCGGCATCCGCGAGAGTGGTGTGCCGACCATCGACAACGATTGGGTGCCGCAGACCAAGCAGTCGCAGATCAGCGCCACCTTCACGCTGATCGCCAAGCCGGCTCTGCAGTGCATGTTCGATCCGGCCGACTAACTCATCTGCCTTCCGGACGTGAGCCAGTCAGCGCCGCACGCGCGGGATGCACTTGACCGTCGCCACGACGCCCGAGGCCGACAGCGTCGATCCCGTGACTTCCTTGATCTGACCATTGGGGCAGGAGCCATCGTCGACCAGGATCTTCTGGCCGAGCCGCAGTTCGGTGATGTCCTGTTCGCGGAAGACCTGCAGTTGTTGTGCGGCGGCCGGCGTTGCAACGGCGAGAAGCGCGGCGGCTCCGAGCACGATCACGGTCAGAGGCGAACGCAAAGGTTGTGAACGGAACATCGGATCTCCTGAACGGTGGCGCGGCATGAGGGCATGATTCGATCGCAGGGCCAAACTGCATGGAAAATCGGGCGATCTGTGGTTTGATCCGCGCGCCGGTGTCAGACCAAACAAAAAAGGAGCGCCCACCCGCATGAGCGATAACGATCTCCAGCGCCGCATTCTCGATGCCGTCGATGCAGGTTTCGACGCCCAACTCGCCACCACGCGTGACTTCGTTGCGATCCCCAGCACCCGCGGGGCCGAGGGCCCGTGTCAGGACATGATCGGAGATCTGCTCCGGCAGCGCGGCTATGAAGTCGACGACTGGCATATCGACCTCGACGATCTCAAGGATCTCCGCGGCTATGGTCCGATCGAGCACGATTTTTCGAAAGCGCGGACCGTGGTCGGCACCTATCGGCCGTCGACCAATGCCGGCCGGTCGCTGATCCTGCAGGGGCATTGCGACGTGGTGCCGACCGGGCCGCTGGAGATGTGGGACTCTCCGCCGTTTTCGCCCGCGATCAAGGACGGCCGGATGTACGGCCGCGGCGCATGCGACATGAAGTCCGGCACCATCGGCGCGTTGTACGCATTAGATGCGATCAAGGCCGCCGGCCTGCGTCCGACGGGGCGGATTCACTTTCAATCGGTCATCGAGGAGGAGAGCACCGGCGTCGGCGCGCTCTCGACCCTGCAGCGCGGTTATCGCGCCGATGCCTGCTTCATTCCCGAGCCGACCGGCGGCAAGATGGTGCGTTCCCAGGTCGGGGTGATCTGGTTTCGGCTGAAGGTGCGCGGTTTTCCGGTCCATGTGTTCGAGGCCGGGTCGGGATCGAACGCCATCACCGCGGCGTATCACTTGATCCACGCGCTGGAGAAGCTCGAGGAGGAGTGGAACAAGCGCGCGGCGAGCGATCGCCACTTCAAGAGCGTGGCGCATCCGATCAATTTCAACCCTGGAATTATCAAGGGCGGAGACTGGGCATCCAGTGTGCCGGCGTGGTGCGACGTCGATTGCCGCATCGCCATCCTGCCGGGCTGGTCGGTCGCCGACCACCAGGCCGAGATCATGGCCTGCGTCACCGCGGCGGCGCGCAACCACCGCTTCCTGTCGAACAATCCGCCGCAGGTGGAGTGGTCGGGCTTCCTGTCGGAAGGCTATGAGCTGACCAACTCGGCCGAACCCGAGGCCGCCTTCGGCAAGGCGTTCTCCGCGGTGTATGGCGGTGCGCCCGAAGATTTGGTGTTCACCGCGTTGACCGACACTCGGTTCTATGGCCTCAACTACAACATCCCCAGTCTTTGCTTCGGCGCTTCCGGTGCGGCGATGCACGGCTTCAATGAGTACGTCGATCTCGACTCGCTGCGGCAATCGACCAAGGCGACCGCGCTGTTCATTGCCGAATGGTGTGGCGTCGAGCCGGTCTGAGGCACAGCTCGCGTGCTGCGTCGATGACCTGACAGGTCATTGCACCGAGGCGGACCGGTAGGCATCGGTCCGCCTGACAAATCCAAATGAGCGACGGTCGGCAGCCCGCGCCGCCGTCGCCACATCGGCGGGCAGGGGAGGCGCGACCATGACGCCGCTGGAGAAGATCAATTCATTTCCGCTGCCGTTCGCGGCGCTGATGGGGCTCCGCTTCACCGAAGCCGAACCCGACCGTGTCGTCGCCACGCTGCTGGTGCGTGACGATCTCTGCACCGTGGGTGCAAGCATTCATGGCGGTGCGGTGATGGCGCTGGCCGACAGCGTCGGCGCGGCCGCGACGGTGATCAACCTGCCGGCCGATGCCAAGGGCACCACGACGCTGGAGAGCAAGACCAACTTCATCGGCCCGGCGAGGGCCGGCTCAACCGTGGTGGCGACCGCCACGCCGGTGCATCGCGGACGGCGGACCCAGGTGTGGCAGACCCGAATCGAGACCGAGGACGGCAAATTGGTGGCCGTGGTCACGCAGACGCAGATGGTGCTATGATAAGGTCTTAGCCCTCCGTAAGATTACGAGGGTGCGACGCAAAACCGCTCCCCGAGCACCGTTTGCGCTGCCTCAAGCTTCCTTAACCGCCTTAGTTTAGATAGGTTTTGCGAAAGTTCGAGGGCTCTCCGCCGTTCTTTCCTAGGCGTCGCCTGCGAATGGGTCTTGAATATTATTGTGCAATGCACAATATGACTTCTGTCTAGGGAAGAGAACGCCTCCTTGAGGGTCATCCCGAGAGGAGAGAAGACTTATGCACGACGCTCTCATCGCCGATCTCACCGGCTCAAAAGGGACGATCCGATCCCTGATCAATCAAGAGCTGCCGCTGCTGCGGGATCACCTGTTGCGCCTCGACGCCGAAAGCCGGCGCGATCGCTTCAATGGCTTCGCCGACGAAGGCTTCATCGATCGCTACGCCATGAAGTGCGGCGGCGACGGCACCATCATCATCGCATTCTTTGCGGAAGACGGCTCTGTGCATGCGGCTGCTGAGCTGCATCAGCCCGATCTGCACATCGACTCGCTTCCCGAAATCGCCTTCAGCGTGGAAAGCCATCTGCGCCGCAAGGGCATCGGCAGCATTCTGTTCAAGCAGCTGATGGAGGTCGCACGCTCGCTCGGCTACGAGAAGCTGCGGATCACCACCGGCTCGCAGAACCAGGCGATGCGCGCGCTCGCTAACAAGTTCGGCGCACACCTGACCTTCCGCCAGGGTGAGTCGACCGGCACGATCGATCTCCAGCACGAGGCTGACACGGTCGCGCCCTCGCGCTCGATCGACATTCCGGGCGGCGCGGCCAATGCGCTGATCTCCTTCAATCAGGCTTGCTGGAACCTGTTTCTGAGAATGTCGGGCTTCAATCGCGCGGCCTGACGATCCGGCACCGCAAAACAACAACGCCGCGTGCTAACAGCCCGCGGCGTTCTTTTTTTGGTCAGAAGCTGGTGCGCTAGAACGGCCGAGCGCGCAGGTCGGTCAGATCCGCTTGTCGTTGCCGACGATCCGGCGCGACACCCGGCGCTCAACCACGACCGAGCGCTGGAAGCCTTGTTCGCCGGTGATCACCCGCGACGTCCGTGCCGAGGCACGGGCCGACTTCCGGACTTCCTTCAACACGGCTTCGATCGGCATCCCCATCAGGGACGCGGCAATCTCCGCCTGCGAGTCAACGTCGTCGGTGATGCCGGCCGCCGCAAAGATCGCTTCTTCAAGAGTCGGCGGGTCGCGTCGCACGCGCCGCACGCCATATTTGGTATTCCAGTCTTCGCTCATCGACGGCCCCGGGTTGAGTGCGTTTACCTAGTGGAGCCGATGTTGCATTGCAATATTGAATATCGGCGACGCGAACCGGACCTTGGTCGAAGGTGGCGGGCCACCGCTTGCGGCAGATCAAACAGGGAGCAGATCATGGCTGCCCTGCGCCGAAGCGCAGGGCGCTGCGTACTGATTAGGCTCTGAAGATCGTGAATCCGAGAATCAGCAGCACGACGAAAATCACCACGAAGATGTAGAACAGAATCCGCGCGATGTCGGCAGACGCGGCGGAAATTCCGGTGAATCCGAAGATGCCGGCGATGATCGAAACGACCAGAAAGATCAGCGCCCATTTCAAAATCGTCATTAGGTTCTTCCTTGGCTGAGACTGCCGGCTTGAACGACGCGCAAATGCAATAGTTCCGACACGGGTTTGGCCCGATCGAGCGGCTGACGCAGGGCAAGAGCCGGCGCCCGATGCCCATCCTGATGCTTGCGGCAAGTCGGTTTTCGATAGCCCGCGGGTCTCCTCCACAATCCTTTGTCGCGCCGGGTCAGTTTAAACCTGCGTGGGGATTGGCTAGATTGCGCCCGATCGAGGCTGCCCGTGGCGGCCGGAGGCTGCTTGCCGGGGGCCGGCGCGGCCCGCGTGTTTGGGGATGAATGATGATGACGAGATCGTGGGCCGCCGGCGGATCGGCTGTCCTGCTCGCGCTGTTACTTGGGGGCGCGATCACCTCCGCACACGCGCAGTCGGCCGATCTGGTGTTGTGCGATCGGATCGCCGCTGACCCGGCCGATCCCGACAAGCCTGCCGACGTGAAAGGCGTGACTGAGATCGCGCCCGGCGATGTCGCGACCGCCATCAAGTACTGCCGTGTTGCTTCCGCCGGATCGCGCCGGGCGATGTACGCGCTCGGTCGTGCCTATGCGGCCGGCGGGCAGACCGCCGAGGCGATGGCCGCTTACCGTAAGGCCGCGGATAAGGGCTCGAGCGCAGCCATGGTTGAACTCGGCGTGGCTTACGCGACCGGCGTCGGGCTGCCGAAGGACGATGCCAAGGCGCGGCAGCTCCTGGAGCGTGCTGCGGCCGCGGGCAACCCGCGCGGTATCAGCAATCTGGCGGCGCTCGGCGGTGGGGCGTCGTCCGACCCCGTGAAAACCCGAGCCTTGCTTGCCAAGGGCGCGGAGAGTAACGCCGAGGCGCAATATCAGCTCGGCATGATGATGGCCGACGGTATCGGCGGTCCGAAAGACGACGTCGGCGCGCGAGCTCTGTTCGAGAAGGCGGCGGGGCAGGGCCACCCCGGTGCTCTGCTGCAAATGGGCGCGTTCGCCCAGGCCGGCCGCGGCGGTCCGAAGGACAGTGACGCGGCCAAAGCGTACTACGAGAAGGCTGCCGCGCTCGGCAATGCCGACGCCAAGGCGGCGCTGAAGCGGAGCGATTGCCCCTATGTGCTTAAGGACAAGCGCGGAAACATGGTGACAAACCTATGCTTCTAGGCAATCGACGCAGCCGCGCCTGACTGGCTTCAACCGAATCAACACACACTCGACCACGTCCTGGAGCGTTGGCGCCGCGCGCCCCTGATCCAGGTCAATCAAGGGGCGTAGCCTTCATGCAACAGACGCGGGACCGATTTCGAGTGCTGCCCCGGGGACATCGGCGCAGCGCGCCGGCTCATGGTCCGGCTGCGGCGCCCGCGCGGCAGGTGCTGTGCCCCGCGTCTATTGCATCCGCCCAGGCGGCCCGAGGATAGGCAATGAGCCAGCAGAAGAAGGGCATCGGTCTCCTGGTCAGTGCCATCGGAGTCGTGTTCGGCGACATCGGCACCAGCCCGCTCTACGCCCTGAAGGAAACCTTCGCCGGCCACCACCCGATTCCGGTGACGCCGGACAACATCTTCGGCGTGCTGTCGCTGGTGTTCTGGACGGTGATGCTGCTGGTGACGGTGAAGTACGTCATCGTCATCATGCGCGCCGACAACCACGGCGAGGGCGGCAGCCTGGCGCTTTTGGCGCTGGTGACCGAACTGACGCGCGGACGCCGCGTGCACTATCCGCTGATGATGCTCGGGGTGATCGCCGCCGCGTTGTTCTACGGCGACAGCATGATCACGCCAGCGATCTCGGTGCTCAGCGCCGTGGAAGGCCTCGAAGTCGTCACGCCGGACCTGAAGGCCTATGTGGTGCCGATCACGGCCGTGGTGCTGACTCTGCTGTTTGCCATCCAGTCGCGCGGCACCGGATTGGTCGGGCGGCTGTTCGGCCCGGTCATGTGCCTGTGGTTCCTGACGCTGGCCTTGCTTGGTATCGCCAACATCGTGCATGCGCCCGAAGTGCTCGAAGCGATCAGCCCCACCTTCGCGATCGAATTCGTGTTCCGTCATCCGCTGATGAGCTTCTACGCGCTCGGCTCGGTGGTGTTGGCCGTCACCGGCGGTGAGGCGCTGTACACCGACATGGGGCACTTCGGCCGCTTTCCGATCCGTCTGGCTTGGTTCGGCCTGGTGCTGCCGGCGCTGCTGCTGAACTATTTCGGCCAGGGCGCGCTGCTGATCCACGATCCGTCGGCGATCCAGAACCCGTTTTTCCGGCTCGGGCCGGAATGGATGGTGGTGCCGATGGTCGGGCTGGCGACGCTGGCGACCGTGATCGCGTCGCAGGCGGTGATCTCCGGCGCCTACTCGGTGGCGCGGCAGGCGATCCAGCTCGGCCTGCTGCCGCGGATGACGATCGTTCACACCTCGGGCGAAGAGGCCGGCCAGATCTATGTGCCGTTCACCAATTGGACGCTCTATCTCGCGGTGATGGCGCTGGTGGTGGGCTTCCAGTCATCGAGCAATCTGGCGGCGGCCTACGGCATCGCCGTGACCGGCACGATGATGATAGACACCATCCTGGTGTCGTTCGTCGCCGCACTTCTCTGGCGATGGCACCCGGCCGTGGTCGCGGTGGTGATCGGCACGCTGCTGCTGCTCGACTTTGCGTTCTTCGCCGCCAACATCATCAAAGTCGCGCAGGGCGGCTGGTTCCCGCTGTTCATCGGCTTCATCTCGTTCACGGTTCTGACGACTTGGCGGCGTGGGCGAGCGCTGGTGCGCAAGCAGCTCAAGAAGCAGGCGGTGCCGTTGGACGTGGTACTGCGCGCGCTTGGGCCGAACGTGTCGCGCGCCCGGGGCACGGCGGTGTTTCTGACCGCCGCGACCGATGGCGTGCCGCCGGCGTTGCTGCATAATCTGAAGCACAATCAGACCGTCCATCAGCGCGTCATCCTGACGACGGTGAGTACGGCCGAAACGCCCTACGTGCCGGACAGCGAACGCGTGCATATGACTGATATCGGCGACGGCTTCCATCGCCTGATCATCCGCTACGGCTTCATGCAGACGCCGGACGTTCCGGCCGCGCTTTCGCTGTGCAAACAGTTCGGGCACGAGTTCAACATGATGTCGACCTCGTTCTTCCTCAGCCGGGAAACCTACGTGCCGAGTCTCAATCCCGGCATGGCGCTGTGGCGCGAGCGGCTGTTCACGTTCATGACGCTGAACGCGACGCGCGCGACGACCTTCTTCAAGATTCCGACCGACCGTGTGGTCGAGCTTGGGACGCAGCTCGAGATTTGAGGACGCCGATCAGGCAAGCCCGAGGGCAAAGGCGAGGGTGCCGACGGCGGCGTGCGAGGCGATCAGGGGCCAAATGTTGAGCGTGCGCCAGTACACGAATCCCCACACCACGCCGAGCAGGAAGGTGTTGAGTAGCAGGGCCGGATCGCCGTAGCAGAGGTGGATCAGTGAGAACAGCGCCGCCGAATACAGCACATAGGCCCAGCCGCCGTGCTCCATCCGGTCGGTGATCAGCTTCGGAATCGATCTGCACACCACCTCCTGGCACGGACTTGATACCAGCACGTAGAACGGTGCGAAGCTGAGCCAGGCCGGTGGCTGCGCGTCGAAACTGAACAGCCGGGTTTGGAGCAGCATCACCGCCGAGATCAGGCTGGTGACCGCAACAGCTCCAAGCCAATGCCGCCATTGGTGCGGACGGCCGAAGCCGAGTTCGGTGAAAGAGAAGCCCGCCCACAGGCACAGCCCAACGCACAGGGCCGACACCACGATCAGGGCGCCCATCCGGTACTCGAACGGCAGCAGCCCGAATTGGATAGCGAGGCCCGGTGCTGCCAGCAGCAGCGTCAACCCGGCGAGCGGAGCGAAGCGGACAGCCGGATGCGGGGCGGCTGCGGTTTGGGTGGGAACCTGTCGCAAAAACGTCATGAGACCCATAATCCGGTATTAGCCGGTGGGTTCCAGTACGGATGGCTCCGAGGTTAGCGGCGGACGCCGGCCCCGACGCTGATGCTGCCGCCGAGCTTGACGCACGTGGTTCCGCCTTCGACCTGGACGAAACCCGGGCCGAACGCCGAGCATGGATTTCGCCCGGACGCGACTGGGCGCGTCGGCGCGCTACTCGGTTCCGCGCGCGCCGCAGGCGCCGCCGATTTGTGCGGTTCCGCACCGGCTGAGGCCGGTATCAGGACGGCAAGGACCATCAGCATCCGTTTCATTGGTGCTGCTGTAGCGCCTCGGCGCTCATCTGGCCAGTCGCGGCAGATGTGGAGCCGAGTAGGCTTGCCCAAAACCTGCCGCAATCGCAACGCCGTGCTGAGTGGTGGAAGGACCAGGGCTGCGGTAGCCGGCGTGCTTGACGGCACCCGACGGCTCCGGTTTGAGGATCATCGCCGCGGGCGGCGGCCAGCCGCGTGTGGTACGGGGCAAGGGACGGGGATTTCGATGAGAACGATCATGGTACTTGCCGCGCTGCTCGTGTCGAGCGCGGCACTGGCGCAGAGCAATGCACCGGCTGCCGGCACAGCGCCGGCCGCTACCAATGGGACGCCGATGGTGGGCGATCAGCCGTTGGTGCAAATCAAGCCGAAGGGCCACAAGGCGGCCAAGCACACGGCGGCCGCCAAGCCGTCGATTGCTGATCAGGTGAAGGCCTGCGTCGAGATCGAGGACGCCACCAAGGAGCGGCTGGATTGCTTCGATGCGGTGTATCCGCCGAAGCCGAAGGCGACCAAGGCGGGTGCCAAGGCGAAGCCGGCCAAGACTGCGGCGGATTGTCGCCTGCTGAAGGAAGAGGATGAGCGGCTCGCCTGCTACAACGGCTTCTTCGACAAGGCGCCGGCCGCCGCTCCGAAGACCTAGTCTCAATTCCGCTGGTCGGCCTCAGCCGTTGAGGCCGGCCAGCGCACTGTCCGGGTAGCGCGCGCCGACGGCGGCGCCAGCCGGCAGCGCGTCGCGGATGGTCGCAAGATCATCCGCGCTCAGCGACACCTCGGACGCGCCGAGGTTTTCATCCAGCGTCGCGATCCGCCGCGTACCGGGGATCGGAATGATCCGATCGCTCTGGTGCAGCAGCCAGGCGATCGCAAGCTGCGCCGGCGTGCAGCGTTTAGCGGCCGCGAGCTGCCGGACCTTTTCCACGAGCTTCAGATTGGCATCGAGATTGTCGCCGACGAACCGCGGCGAACGGCGGCGGTAATCGTTCGCTTCGAAGCTGTTTGGGTCGTTGATCGTGCCAGTCAGCATGCCGCGGCCGAGCGGCGAGTAAGCGACGAAGGCAATACCGAGCTCGTTGCACGCCGGCAGCACTTCGGCTTCCGGATCGCGGGTCCACAGGCTGTACTCGCTCTGCACCGCGGCGATCGGATGCACCGCGTGCGCCCGGCGCAGCGTCGCCGCCGAACACTCCGAAATGCCGAGCGCGCGGACTTTGCCGGCCTCGACCAGCCGCGCCATCGTGCCGATGGTTTCCTCGATCGGCCGGTTGGTGTCGATGCGGTGCACGTAGTACAGATCGATGACCTCGACGCCGAGCCGCTTCAACGAAGCGTCGCAAGCCTGGACGATGTAGGCCGGCGAGTTATCGATCGTGCGCTCAAGTACGTTGTCATGGCGGACGATGCCGAATTTGCTGGCGATGCGCACGTCCGGGTGCATGCGCAGAAACGATGAGAGCAGTTGCTCATTGTGACCGCGGCCGTACATGTCGGCCGTGTCGTACAGCGTGACGCCGCGTTCGTAGGCATGCTCTAGCGTGCGCAGCGATGAGGCATCATCAGAGGAGCCGTAAAATTCCGGCGACATTCCCATGCAGCCGAGCCCGATCTCACCGACGCTGATCCCGCTGTTGCCGAGAATTCGCTGCCTCATCGCACTCACTCCGACCTCATTGCACGGCACGATCTGACGCCGGAGTTGTGTCACGGCGACGACAGGGCGCGCATTGAATTGGCGCAAATGAAGCTTCTCAGAGGGGGTGGTGAGTAGTTACCGTGAACGTCGACGCTCGGACTTATCGACGATCAGGCCGCCGCAGGGTCCATCGAAAACGGCGCGCTGCGCGGGCAGCAGGATTGCTCGACTTCACCATCCGCCCAGGCGCAACCGCCGCCGGCGCGCTTCGCCACATACAGCGCGCGGTCGACACGTTCGAGCAATTGCGCCGTGGTGATTCCAGCCAGCGTCGCATGACTGACGGCGATGCCGGCACTGGCACCGATGCACACCGGCAGCTCCCCCAGCAGATACGGCATCGACAGGTCGAACACCGCCTTGCGGGCCAAGGCCAGAGCTTCGTCGCGGCCCTGTTCGGCGCTCGCGACCGGCTTCAGCAGCATGAACTCGTCGCCGCCGAACCGTGCGGCGACGCCCTCGGCGCCGACGCAGGCGGTCAGCCGCTCGGCGACCTGGCGGAGGAGATCGTCACCGGTGTGATGACCATGGCGATCGTTGATCGGCTTGAAGCCGTCGAGATCAATCGCCACCACGGCGAAGTGTCCTGCCATCCCCGACAGCGCCTGCAGGAAGCCGGCGCGGTTCGGCAGGTCGGTGAGGAAATCGTGCGTGGCCTGGCGCGCCAGGCGGTGCTTGGCTTCGAGGCGCTCGGTGAATGCGGCGCTGAGATGCTTCGAGGCTTCGCGCAGGGTCAGCCAGAACAGCACCAGCATGCCGGCGCCGATCTTGTAGGCGAGCTCAGGCCGCATCATTCCGGCGATCATGATCGGCGTCAGCAGAGCGGCCGCGGCGGTGAGAATGATCCACGGCCGGATCGCGGCGCGCGACACCATGCCGACGCAGTACGACATCGCCAGTCCGAACGACACCCAGGCGCCCGGTCCGTCGCCGAGTTGCAGCGCACGGAACGACAGCGCGCCGAGCGCGAGGCTGAAGAGCGTGGCGCCCGCGCCGTACAGTCGCTCCCAGCGCACCACATCGGCATCGGTGAACTGCGCGGCGCGCGCCTTGTAGCGCAGGAGTGAAACCACGCGGGCGGTGGCCATGACGAAGATGCACAGCGTGATCACCGCGTAGCCGGGATCGCCGCTGATCACCGTCAGTGCCAAGGCTCCGGTGACGGAAGTGACGCCGATCGCGGCCACTTGTGGCAGCGAGGTGTAGAGCAATTCGACCAGCTCGCGGCGAATCCGCGGGTCGGGATGCAGGAAACGGGACAACACCGGAAAGCGCATAGTCGCAACATCGTAGACAGTTCCTAATAAGCGATAGCAACTGCGCCCAACGTTGGTAGCCGGGTGGGCGTATCCTTAATGAAATGTTTGCGGTGGAGCGGCCAGGGGTCTTCGCAACCGCTGCGCCGGCCTGGCGTTACACGGGCGGCCAGTTGCGGAGTGCCATGTCGGCGAGCTTGCGCAACTGATCGGAGGAGGCGCCGCTCGCCGCCTGCACCGCCATACCCTGCAGGATCGCCGCAACGTAGCGCGCCAAATCGCCGGCATCGGCGGTGGCTGGCAGATCGCCATCGGCGATCGCGCGGGCGAGGCGGTCCTGCAGGTCCTGCTCGCCCTTGGCGCGCCGGGCGGCCAGTTCCTGCTTGATCGTCTCCGCCGCTTCGCCGCAGCACAGCGCGCCTTGCACCGCCAGACAGCCGGGGTTGCTGGGATCGGTCATAGCGTCGACCGCGCCGTACAGAATGTGTTCGACCACTTCGCGCGCGGTCGGCTTCTGCAGGCCGGCCTGATAGTAGCCGCCAGGGCCGTCGACGTAGCGGTCGAGGGCCTTCCGGAACAGGTCTTCTTTGTTGCCGAAGGCCGCATACAGGCTCGGCTTGGTGATCCCCATCGCCTCGGTGAGGTCGGCCATCGAGGTGCCTTCGTACCCCTTGCGCCAGAACACATGCAAAGCGAGGTCGAGCGCCGCATCGACGTCGAATTCGCGGGGGCGTCCCAGGGCCATGGCTGGATCTCCAGAGATTTCTACCGACCGGTAGATAAGTCTCTTGACAGTGGATGTCGATAGTCCATCTATACCGGACGGTATGGATATGTGCGTCGCAACATGGCCCGAGAGGCGTCTCGGCAACTGCATCGCACCCACGAGTTACTGAAGTTGCTGGGCTTTTTGCAAGCCCGCTATGGTTGAACGGGAGTCATCATGGCGAATAAGATTGGTCGAAATGTCGCGCTGTGTGCCGGGATTGTGGCGGCTTCGGTAGCTCTCGCCGGCGGCGCGGTGCTGATGGAGCGCACCGGAGCCGCGCAGGCGGAAACGGCTGCGGCGGCGCCGGCCGCTGTGCCGGTATCGGTGGCGCTGGTCGAGGCCAAGGCCACGACCCCCTCGGAGGAGTTCTCCGGCCGGCTCGAGGCAATCGAGCGCGTGGAGATCCGCTCGCGGGTCGCCGGGGCCGTCCAGGAGATCCAGTTCCGCGAAGGCGCCCTGGTAAACAAGGGCGACTTGCTGGTCCGGATCGACCCGTCGCTGTACGCCGCCGAGGTCGATCGGGCCCAGGCGCAATTGTCGGCGGCCCGCGCGCGCGTCGTCTTCACCAAGGCCGATGTCGAGCGCAGCCAGCAGCTCTCCAGCTCCAGCATCACCCAGCGCGAGGTCGACAACCGCCTCAACGCCTATCGCGAGGCCGAGGCAAACCTCAAATCCGCCGAGGCGGCACTGAAGACCGCCGAGCTGAACCTCAGCTACACCGAAATCCGCGCCCCGGTCTCCGGCCGGGTCGGCAAGGTGGAGATCACCGTCGGCAATCTGATCGCCGCCGGTCCGAGCTCGCCGCTATTGACGACGCTGGTCTCGGTCAATCCGATCTATGCCAGCTTCAATGCCGATGAGCAGGTCGTGACCCGCGCATTGAAGACGCTCGCTGATGAGAGAACGCCGGGCGCCATCGAACGCATCCCGGTCGAGATGACGACGATCGCGGGCGGGGCACCGGTGAAAGGCAAGATGCAGTTCATCGACAATCAGGTCGATCCGCGCTCCGGTACGGTGCGGGTGCGCGCCATGTTCGACAATGCCGATGGCCGGCTGATGCCGGGCCAGTTCGCGCGACTGTCGATGGGGCAGCCGAAGCCCGAGCCAGCGCTGTTGGTCAGCGAGCGCGCAGTCGGCACTGACCAGAACAAGAAGTTCGTCATGGTGGTCGATGGCCAAAACCACGCCGAATATCGCGAAGTGACGCTTGGGGCGTCGGTCGATGGCCTGCGCGTGGTGGCGTCCGGGCTGAAGGCCGGCGAGCGCATCGTCGTCAACGGCCTGCAGCGGGTCCGTCCCGGCGTCACCATCAAGCCCGAGACGGTGGCGATGGATGCCGCCGCGAACAAGACGGTGGCTCAGAACTAACCGTTGCGGCTCCGCCGCCAAGGCGGAGCCGAACCTCCTTCTTCTCGTCAGACATCACGCGGCAGACGTCCCGTCCGTCGTGCAGGGATCATTGCGCTCGTGCGCGGGCGAACCGGCGGATCACAGTCATGAATTTCTCCAAGTTCTTCATCGATCGCCCGATCTTCGCCGGCGTGCTGTCGGCGGTGATCTTCCTCGCCGGCCTGTTGTCGATGCCGGTGCTGCCGATCTCCGAATATCCCGAAGTCGCGCCGCCGACGATCGTGGTGTCCGCCCAATATCCCGGTGCCAATCCGAAGGTGATCGCCGAGACCGTATCGACGCCGATCGAGGAGCAGATCAACGGCGTCGAGAACATGCTCTATATGAGCAGCCAGGCGACGACCGACGGCAAGATGACGCTCAACGTCACTTTTCGACTCGGCACCGATCCCGACAAGGCGCAACAGCTGGTGCAGAACCGCGTCTCGCAAGCCGAACCGCGGCTGCCGGCGGAAGTCCGTGCACTCGGCATCACCACCATCAAGAGCGCGCCCGACCTCACTATGGTCGTGCACCTGATGTCGCCGAACGACCGCTACGACATGACGTATTTGCGCAACTACGCGGTGCTCAACGTCAAGGATCGTCTGGCGCGGATTCCCGGCGT
This sequence comes from Rhodopseudomonas sp. BR0G17, assembly GCF_010907025.1. NCBI lineage: Bacteria > Pseudomonadati > Pseudomonadota > Alphaproteobacteria > Hyphomicrobiales > Nitrobacteraceae > Rhodopseudomonas > Rhodopseudomonas sp. BR0G17. The sequence continues at coordinate 18,086 of NZ_QUML01000006.1, forward strand.
CGGCCAAGTGCAGTTGTTCGGCTCCGGCGACTATTCGATGCGGGTCTGGCTCGATCCGCAGAAGGTCGCCGAGCGCGGCCTGTCGCCGGCCGACGTGGTGCGCGAGATCCGCGCGCAGAACGTCCAGGCCGCGGCCGGGCAGGTGGGGAGCTCGCCGGGCGAGCCTGGGCTCGACCTGCAGCTCTCCGTCAATGCGCAGGGGCGGCTGCAGACCGAAGAGGAATTCGGCGAGATCATCGTCAAGAATGGCGACAACGGCGAGGTGGTGCGGCTGCGCGATGTCGCGCGGATCGAGCTTGGCGCCGCCGACTACGCGCTGCGTTCGCTGCTCAACAACAAGTCCGCGGTGGCGGTGCCGATCTTCCAGTCGCCGGGCTCGAACGCGATCCAGATCTCCGACAACGTCCGCGCGACGATGAAGGAGCTGAAGCAGAACATGCCGGACGGCGTCTCCTACGACATCGTCTATGACCCGACCCAGTTCGTCCGGGCCTCGATTGAAGCCGTGATCCACACGCTGCTCGAAGCGATCGCGCTGGTCGTGCTGGTGGTGATCCTGTTCCTGCAGACCTGGCGCGCGTCGATCATCCCGCTGATCGCGGTGCCGGTGTCCGTGGTCGGCACCTTCGCGGTGATGCACGTGTTCGGCTTCTCGATTAACGCGCTGACGCTGTTCGGCCTGGTGCTGGCAATCGGCATCGTGGTCGACGACGCCATCGTCGTGGTTGAGAACGTCGAGCGTAACATCGAACGCGGCCTGGGCCCGAAGGAGGCCGCCTACCAGGCGATGCGTGAGGTCACCGGGCCGATCATTGCGATCGCGCTGGTGCTGGTCGCGGTGTTCGTGCCGCTCGCCTTCATCACCGGCCTCACCGGGCAGTTTTACAAGCAGTTCGCCTTGACGGTGGCGATTTCGACGGTGATCTCCGCCTTCAATTCGCTGACGCTGTCGCCGGCGCTCGCCGCACTGCTGCTGAAGGGCCATGACGCACCGAAGGACGCGCTGACGAAGGCGATGGACAAGACCCTCGGCTGGTTCTTCGTTCGCTTCAATCGCTTCTTCACCCGCAGCTCGGAGGCTTATGGCGGCGGCGTTCGGCGCGTGGTGTCGCGCCGGGCAGCGGGCATGGGGCTGTATCTGCTGCTGGTCGGCGCGACGTTCTATCTGTTCCACGCGGTGCCGGGCGGGTTCGTGCCAGGGCAGGACAAGCAGTATCTGGTCGGCTTCGCGCAGCTTCCGGACGGGGCCACGCTGGACCGCACTGAGGAAGTGATCCGCCGGATGGGCGAGATCGCCCAGCAGGAGCCCGGGGTCGAGAACTCGATCCAATTTCCCGGCCTGTCGATCAACGGCTTCACCAACTCGTCGAACTCCGGCATCGTCTTCATCGGCCTTAAGGACTTCGCCGAGCGCAAGGACAAGTCGCTGAGCGGCAACGCGATCGCGCTATCGCTGAACAAGAAGTTCGCCGGTATCCAGGATGCGTTCATCGCCATGTTCCCGCCGCCACCGGTGGCGGGGCTCGGCACGATCGGCGGCTTCAAGCTGCAGATCGAGGATCGCGCGGGGCTCGGCTACGAGGCGCTCAACGAGGCGACCAAGGCGTTCGTCGCCAAGGCAAGCGCGCAGAAGGAGCTGGCGGGGCTGTTCACCAGCTATCAGATCAACGTGCCGCAACTGTACGCCGATGTCGATCGCACCAAGGCCCGGCAGCTCAACGTGCCGGTGACGTCGATCTTCGAGACCATGCAGATCTATCTCGGATCGCTCTACGTCAACGACTTCAACAAGTTTGGCCGCACGTATTCGGTGCGGGTGCAGGCCGACGCCAAGTTCAGAGCGCGGGCGGACGACATCGGCCAGCTCAAGGTGCGTTCGGAATCCGGCGAGATGATCCCGCTGTCGACGCTGTTGCGGGTCAAGGAAAGCGCCGGGCCGGAGCGGGCGATGCGCTACAACGGCTTTCTCACCGCCGACCTCAGCGGCGGTGCTGCGCCGGGTTTCTCGACCGGGCAGGCGCAGGCCGCGATCGAGCGGGTCGCCAAGGAGACGCTGCCGAAGGGTACCTCGTATGAATGGACCGAGCTGACCTACCAGGAGATCATCGCCGGCAATTCATCGCTGATCGTGTTCCCGGTGGCGCTGCTGCTGGTGTTCCTGGTGCTGGCCGCGCAATACGAAAGCCTGACGCTGCCGCTGTCGATCATCATGATCGTGCCGATGGGACTGCTCGCCGCGATGTTCGGCGTCTGGATCAGCAAGGGCGACAACAACGTCTTCACTCAGATCGGCCTCATCGTGCTGGTCGGGTTGTCGGCGAAGAACGCGATCCTGATCGTCGAGTTCGCGCGCGAGCTCGAATTCGCCGGGCGCAAGCCGATCCAGGCCGCGATCGAAGCCAGCCGCTTGCGGCTGCGGCCAATCCTGATGACCTCGATGGCGTTCATCATGGGTGTGGTGCCGCTGGTGACTTCGACCGGGGCTGGCTCTGAGATGCGCCACGCCATGGGTGTCGCGGTGTTCGCCGGCATGATCGGCGTCACGGCATTCGGCATCTTCTTCACGCCGATGTTCTACGTGCTGCTGCGCGCCCTGACCGGCAACCGGCCGCTGACGCAGCATGGCGAGGGGACGGTCGATCAAGCCGCGCCATTGTCGCCAGCCGCGCATGACGCCGAACCGCGTCGGCAAACGGCGATCGGGTCGCATCCCTGATGCGCACCGATCAGCGCAGACGGCGTGGCGGACTTACTGGACCTGTTCGGCCCGTCCGCGTGCGGACGGGGCGGCGTCCTCTCCGAGGGTCTGGCGCGCGATCCATCGCGTGACGGCGCGGAGATCGCCACCGCTGTCACGATAGGCCCGGAGCTGGGCATCGGCCGAGCTGCCGCGCTCCAGGATCTCGCGGCAGCCTTCGACCTCTTTGGCGCAGCCGAGGTCTTCGGCATGCGGCAGCACGCGAGCGATCACCTGGTCGAGAAACTCGCGGATCTCGATCGGACCATCCTTCGAGGCAAAGATGCAGTCGGTGCCGTAGCGCTGAGCACGCCACTTATTCTCCACCGCAATCGCGCGTTCGACGTTCCCGACCTTGTTGGCTGAGGCGGGATGTTCGCAGAGATACTTGATCAAAGCCCGGTACAGCGACGCGATCAGCACCGCGTCCTCAAGCCGGGTGCACACGTCGGGCGCGCGAAGCTCGAGGGTGGGGTGACGCAGCGACGGCCGCAGTGCCCACCAGACGTAGCTTTCGTCTGGCATCACGCCCGATCGCACCAACGCCTCGACATAGGCGTCGTACTCGGCCTGAGTGGTGAACAATTCCGGCAGGCCGGTGCGGGGCAATTCGTCGTAAGCGGCGAGGCGATAACCGCGCAGCCCGGTCTCCTTGGCGTTCCAGAACGGCGACGAGGTCGCCAGCGCGATGAACAGCGGCAGATAAGGGATCATTGCCCGCATCACCGCGACGCGCTCGACCGGCGGTGGGATCTGGACGTGAACATGCATGCCGCAGAGCATGTTGCGGTGACCGATGGTCCGCAGGTCCTCGATCATTTCCGCATAGCGCGGCTTCGGGCTCGGCTTGGAAAACCGCCACGACGCGGTCGGGTGGGTCGCGCTGGCCATGATCACCAATCCGTGCTGCGCCGCCGCTGCCGCCACTTCATTACGCAGGAAGCGCAGCTCCTCGCGGGCATCGCTCGGGTCGACATGGACGTTGGTGGCTACTTCGATCTGTGCCTGCAACATCTCCCGCATCGCCTGACCGCCGGTCGACCAGCTCGCGGCCTCGAACAGGATGTTCGGCGTCTGCATGGCGACTTCGAACGTCTTTGCGTCGGCGAGAAAATACTCTTCTTCGATGCCGAACGAATAGGCAGCATTGGCATCGATGCCGATCGCAGACCGGATCACCAAGTGCTGCTGATTGGCGCTCAGGTTGAGCCTGAGCTTGTCGAGGATCTTAGGATCAAACATGGGTCTGCAACCAAGCTTCGAGGAGGGCGGCCTGCCACAGCCGCGAATGACCTTTCGGACTCATTTCTGCTTCGGGATGATCGAGCATGTGATTGATGAACTCAGGACGATACAGGCCGCGGCTGCGCGCAGCGGACGAGGACAGGGTGTCGCGAACGTAGTCGAGGAATTCTCCCTGCAGATGCCGCAGGGCTGGCACCGGGAAATAGCCCTTCGGCCGGTCGATGACCTCCGCAGGAAGCAGCGCTCGGGCCGCCTTCTTGAGAATGTACTTGCCGCCGTCGCCGAGCTTGAGCGAGGTGGGCAGCCGGGCGGCGAGTTCGACCACCTCGTGGTCCAGAAATGGGACCCGCGCTTCGAGGCCATGGGCCATGGTCATGTTGTCGACCCGCTTGACCGGATCGTCGACCATCATGATTTCGGCGTCGATCTGCAGTGCCTTGTCGACCGGCGAACTCGCCGAGGTGCGGTCGAAGAAGTTCTCGACGAACTCCGAACTGTAGTCGTCCGCGACCAGATCCGGCGTCAGCAGTTTGGCGATGTCGGAGTGCTTCCAGTCGAAATACACTTCGCGATACTGGTCGGAGGCATTATTTGCGGTGAGCAGGGAAGGGTACCAGCTATAGCCGCCGAACACTTCGTCGGCGCCCTGACCGCTTTGCACCACGGTGACTCGCTTGGCGACCTCGCGGGACAATAGATAGAAGGCGACGGCGTCGTGGCTGACCATTGGCTCGGACATCGCCTGGATCGCGTCCGGCAGATGCTGCAGAGCCTCCCGGCCGTCGATCCTGATCTGCTCGTGGGCGGTGGCGAAGTGCTTCGCCACCAGATCGGAATAATAGAACTCGTCTCCGCGGTGCTCGCCGATACTGTCGAAGCCGATCGCGAAGGTTTTGACGTCGGCATGGCCGAGCCTAGCGAGCAGAGCCACGATCAGCGACGAATCGAGGCCGCCGGACAGCAAGACGCCGACCGGCACGTCAGCGACGCGGCGGCGATCGACGGCATTCAGCATCGCTTCGGTGACCGCGTCGGTCCACTCCTGCTCGGTCATCGCCCGATCGTCGCGCCGCGCGCCGACCGCAAAACTCCAATAGCGCCGCGTGGTCCTCGATCCATCGGGCTCCAAGGTGAGAATGGTGGCGGGTTCGAGCTTTCTGACACCACGCAGGATGGTGCGCGGAGGCGGCACGGCGGCGTGGAAGCTGAAGAAGTGATGCAGTCCGACTGGGTCGAGCGATGTATCCACGTCGCCGCCTGCGAGCAGCGCGGGCAGGTCGGACGCGAAGCGGAAATAGTCAGGGTGGTCGATGTAGTACAGCGGTTTGATGCCGAGGCGATCGCGCGCCAGCACGACGCGGCCGCTGTCGCGCTCCCACAGCGCAAAGGCGAACATGCCCTTGAACTTGGTGACGCAATCGGCCCCCCAGGCATGATAGCTCTTGAGGATGACTTCTGTGTCGCCTTGCGAGAAGAACCGGTAGCCGCGCTGCGACAGCTGTTCGCGTAGCTCGCGGAAATTGTAGATGCAGCCGTTGAAAACGATGCCGAGCCCGAGTTCGCTATCGATCATCGGCTGCTGCGAAGCGGCGGCCAGATCGAGAATGCTGAGGCGCCGATGGCCGAATGCCATACTGCCCTGTGCGAACAATCCTTCCGCATCAGGTCCGCGTCGATGCATCGCGCGGGTGACGGCCTTCGATGACGAAATCGAGGGCTCGCCACGCATGCGGATCTCTCCGCAGATTCCACACATCTTTCTCCGGGGCCTCCGTTGCCGATGTTTTAAGCTCGCTCGACAACATTCTGGGCAACCGTGGGTTCCTGCGGCAGATGCGTCGCCGTTGGCATGAAGGGACGAATTTCGACCGGCCGCGAGGGGCGCGAAATCAGCACGTGATTAGCAGGGACTTCGGACCAATGCTGTTCGGTGTCGAACGGCTCCGACGCAACGACCAGCGGGCCGTCATCTCGATAGTACAGGGTGTTGGCCGTGTCGTTATGCGCGAAGCGGAAGGCGTAGAGGTCGTGTCCGTTCGCCAGCGCCGACGTAAACCGCATCCGTTCGCGCAAGCCGTCTTCGTCGACCAATGCGCTCAGCGCGCGCATCACGCGCTGCGTCGCGCCGATCGGATCGTGCTCCAGGCCTTCGCCCATCATTGCCAGAAACACCGCTTCGGAATCGGTCGTGCCGAGCCGCGACGGATACAGATGATCCGGGATCATCGCCTCGACCTTGCGCCGCAGTCGGCTCCAGCTGCCGATGAAGCCGTTGTGCATGAACATCCACCGTCCGCACGCGAACGGGTGGCAGTTCTGCCGCGTCACCGCCGTTCCGGTTGCCGCACGGACGTGGGCGAAGAACATGTGCGACTGCAGGTGCCGGCAGAGATAACGCAGGTTCTCGTCCGACCACGCCGGCCGGGTCTCGCGATAGAGGCCCGGCTCGGGGTGAATGCCGTACCAGCCGAGCCCGAAGCCGTCTCCGTTGGTGCTGCCTGCGGACTCCCGGGCGCGGAGGCTCTGATTGATCAGGGAGTGGACCGGTTCGGTGACGTAGCTGTCGAATGACGTTTCTTCTCCGCGGTATGCCAGCCAGCGGCACATCGATTCACCTCGAATTTCATTTGGCGCAACGGCGCACATCCCGGGTCAACCCGAGCGCGGGAGACCAGTTCCGCAGGGGCGCTGCAAGGGGATAGGAACTGCTGTGACGGATCCGGGTTAGCGGGCACGATCCCGTCCATTGAAGCATCGCCGCGCGCATGAACATCCTCGACCCGCAAGGTCCGGTCGCGTACGGGAACTCGACCATCCTGATCGACTCGGTTGTGATCATGTTGGCGATCGTGGTGCCGACGATCGTTGCGATCCTGGCATTCGCCTTCTGGTTCCGCGCTTCCAATCCGCGCGCCAGACATCGGCCGGAGTTCACCTATTCGGGCCGGATCGAACTGGTGGTGTGGTCGATTCCGACGCTCACCATCATCCTGCTCGGCGGCGTCACCTGGATCGGATCGCATCAGCTGGATCCTGCCGCGCCGGTCGAAGGCACCGGCAGCCCGGTCCGCATCCAGGTGGTGTCGATGGACTGGAAGTGGCTGTTCATTTACCCGGATCAACGCATCGCGACGGTCAACACGCTGACCGTGCCGGTCGGCGTGTCGCTGCAGTTCGAGCTGACCTCCGCGAGCGTGATGAACGCGTTCTTCATCCCGCAGCTCGGCAGCATGATCTACACCATGAACGGCATGGTGACGCGGCTCAACCTGCGTGCTGATGCCGAGGGCGATCTGCGCGGATTGTCGTCGCATTTCAGCGGCGACGGCTTTCCCGACATGACATTTCCGGTGCACGTCGTCTCGACCATGGCGTTTCCCGACTGGGTTGCCGAGACCGCCAAAGGCGACCGCGAGCTCAACGCTGACAGCTATAAGGACCTGATGAAACAGGCACCGGAGAGCGGCACGCCGACCTATCGGCTGGCTGATCCGTTGCTGTTTCACGCGATCAGCACCCAGCAAATCCCGCCACAGCCGGGGCCGCGGCCGACCGAACAAGGCGCGCCGTCCCACATCGAAGCGAATTGGGGAGCCAACGCGATATGCTCGGCAAGCTCGACTGGTCGGCCATTCCGATTGATCAGCCAATCCCGCTGATTGCGGCGGCGATCGTGATGGCGGCGATCCTTGCCACGCTGCTGTGGGCGGGGATCAAGGGCCACTTTCCGTATCTTTGGCATGAATGGATCACCAGCGTCGATCACAAGCGGATCGGCGTGATGTACGTGCTGCTGGCGATGGTGATGCTGCTGCGCGGCGGCACCGATGCGATCATGATGCGGACCCAGCAGGCGGTCGCTTACCAGTCGCCGGGATATCTGCAACCCGAGCACTACAACCAGATCTTCTCGGCGCACGGCACGATCATGATCTTCTTCGTCGCCATGCCGTTCGTGATCGGGCTGATGAACCTGGTGGTGCCGTTGCAGCTCGGCGTCCGTGACGTGGCGTTTCCGACTTTGAACTCGGTCGGGTTCTGGTTGACCGCGAGCGGAGCGCTGCTGGTGAACCTGTCGCTGGTGATCGGCGAATTCGCCCGCACCGGCTGGCTGCCGTTTCCGCCGCTCTCCGAGCTGAGCTATTCGTTCGGCGTCGGCGTCGACTATTACGCCTGGGCGCTGCAGATCTCCGGCATCGGCACGCTGGTGGCCGGGATCAACCTCGTCACCACGGTGCTCAAGCTGCGGACTCGCGGCATGACCTACTTGCGGATGCCGATGTTCTGCTGGACGACACTGGCCTCGAATCTGCTTATCGTCGCGGCGTTCCCGATCCTGACCGCCACCTTGGCGATGCTGCTGCTCGATCGCTACCTCGGCTTCCACTTCTTCACCAACGAAGGCGGCGGCAACATGATGATGTTTATGAACCTGATCTGGGCCTGGGGGCACCCGGAGGTTTACATCCTGGTGCTGCCGGCGTTCGGCGTGTTCTCCGAAGTGGTGTCGACGTTCTCGGGCAAGCCGCTGTTCGGCTATCGCTCGATGGTGCTGGCGACGATGGCGATCTGCATCATCTCGTTCATGGTGTGGCTGCACCACTTCTTCACCATGGGGGCGGGGGCCACCGTCAACGCGGTGTTCGGCATCGCCAGCATGATCATCGCGGTGCCGACCGGCGTGAAGATCTACAACTGGCTGTTCACGATGTATGGCGGCCGGATCCGGTTCGAGACGCCGATGCTGTGGGCGGTCGGGTTCATGGTGACGTTCATCATCGGAGGCCTCACCGGCGTTCTGGTTGCGGTGCCGCCGGCCGACTTTCAGCTCCACAACAGCATGTTTCTGGTGGCGCATTTCCATAACGTCATCATCGGCGGCGTGCTGTTCGGTGCGTTCGCCGGCTACACCTACTGGTTTCCCAAGGCGTTCGGCTTCCGCCTGCACGAGGGGCTCGGCAAGGCCGCGTTCTGGTTCACGCTGATCGGCTTCTACGTCACCTTCATGCCGCTCTATGTCGCCGGCCTGCTCGGCATGACGCGCCGGTTGCAGCACTACGACGTCGCCGCGTGGCATCCTTGGATGATCGTGGCGGCGATCGGCACCGGGATCATCAGCATCGGCGTGATACTGCAGATCGTGCAGTTCGTCGTCAGTATCCGCCACCGCGACGAGTTGCGCGATCGCACCGGCGATCCGTGGGATGGCCGTTCGCTGGAATGGGCCACCGCGTCGCCGCCGCCGGTGTTCAATTTCGCGGTCACCCCTGATGTTACGGGTGAGGATGCGTATTGGGCCGCGAAGCAGAAGGCGCAGGAGCACGGTCTCGAAACCCGCAAGCAGGACTATCGGGACATCGAGATGCCGCGCAACTCGCCGACCGGCATCGTCTGCGCGTTCTTCGCCACGGTGATGGGCTTTGCGATGGTGTGGCACATCTGGTGGATGGTGGTGCTCGGGGGGATCGGCGCGTTTGCCACCTTCGTGGTGTTCGCCTGGCGCGACCACGACGAATACGTCATTCCCGCCGGCGAGGTGGAACGGATCGACCGCGCCAATATCGCCGAGCGCAAGGCTGCGCTGAGCGCCGTGGCCGCGTCATGACCGAGGTCGCGCTGTCCCACGGTCAGGCAGACCCGCACCATCTGGGCGGGCTGCAGTCGGTCGGCGCCAGCCACGCCGGGCCGGCCTCGAAACGGATCGTGGCCGGCTACGGCTTCTGGATCTTCCTATTGTCCGACATCGTGATGTTCTCGTGCTTCTTTGCGAGCTACGCGGTGCTGTCGGGCGCCACCGCCGGCGGGCCAGCCGGTGCGCAGCTGTTTGATCTCCGCAACGTCGCAATCGAGACGGCTTGCCTGCTGCTCTCGAGCTTCACCTGCGGCATGGCGAGCCTCGCCGCTGCGGTCGGCAGCCAGCGCTGGTTTCAGGTCGCGATGGCGGCGACCGGCATGCTCGGCGCGGCGTTTCTCGGACTGGAGCTGCGCGAGTTTGCCGACCTGGTGGAGCAGGGGGCCGGCCCGACCCGCAGTGCGTTTCTCTCGGCCTTCTTCACGCTGGTCGGCTGCCACGGCCTGCACGTTACCGCGGGTGTGCTGTGGCTGCTGACGATGATGGCTCAGGTGTTCGCCAAGGGCTTCCGGGCCGACATCTGCCGGCGCCTATTGTGTTTCGCGCTGTTCTGGCACGCGCTCGACATCATCTGGGTGGCGATCTTTTCGATGGTCTATCTGTTGGGGAGCGGCACATGAGCGAGCAGCGAAGCGGCCACGGCGGCGAGCTCTATGACGTCGCGCCCGGCGATGAAGAGGAAGTCCGCATCGGCCCGCGACTGCTCGGCTATGGCGTCGGGCTCGGCCTGTCGGTCCTGCTCACCGCGACGTCGTTCTTCATCGCCGGCACGGATCTGGTGTGGCAGCCGAGCATTCCGGTGGCGATCGCGGTGCTGGCGATCGCTCAGATGGGCGTGCAGCTCGTTTTCTTCCTGCACATCACCACCGGTCCCGATAACACCAATAACGTGCTGGCGCTCGCCTTCGGCAGCCTGATCGTGCTGCTGGTGGTCGGCGGCTCGATCTGGATCATGGGCCACCTCAATCACAACATGATGCCGATGGAGCAGATCATGCGGATGGGCGGCTGAGGCAACCCGATCAGCTCGGCGCGCCGAGAGGTACGCGAACAAACAGCGCGGTGCCGTGTCCGGTTTCGGTTTCCAGTTCGACGGTGCCGTCGACCAAGGCAAGTCGCTCCCGCATGCCGACAAGTCCGAGCCGGCGGGACGAATGCTCGTCGGCCTGTTCAGGAGGGATGCCGCAGCCGTCGTCCTCGATGATGCAGATCACGTCGCTGCCGCGGAATTCGAGGATCACGCCGACCCGGGTCGCATGGGCGTGGCGGACCACATTGGTGATGCCTTCCTGCACGATCCTGTACAGCGCGCTTTCGATATCGGCCGGTAGCCGTCGTTCGCCGAGACCGAGATGCAGATCGAACACCAGGCTGCAATGCGGCTCCCAGCTCGCGACCAGTTGAGACACGGCGTCTTCGAGCCCGAGCGTGTCGAGCGCGGTCGGCCGTACTTCCCATGCCACCCTGTGCAGGCTGGTGCTGAGATCGTTGACGATGTGCTTCAGCGACGCGACCTTTTCGGCGAGGCTGGCGGCCGTGGGCGTGCCGCGCGCGAGCGCATCCAGGCCGAATTGAACCAGGGTGACCATCTGACCGAGGTTGTCGTGCAACTCGCGTGCGATGCGTTTGCGCTCGGTTTCCTGGTCGATCATGGTCTGCCGCAGCACCTTGAGCACGTCGGCTTCGGCCGCGGCGCGGCGTTCGCTCTGCACGACCAGCTTCCGCGCCGTGGTGCGGCATTCCACCAGCCGGCGGTCGAGGGTCGCCAGTGTTCTTGCCTGACGGGTCGCGTAGCGCATGGCCCGTTCGAGCACGATGGCATCGAACTCACCCTTGACCAGATAGTCATTGGCGCCGACCTCGGTCGCCGCCTGATCGACCATCGGGTCGCCGTGGCCGGTCAGCACGATGATCGGCTTGATGTTGCCGCGATCGCGCGCGTCGCGGACCAGATCGAGCCCGCTGCGCGGACCGAGGCGAAAGTCGACGAGATAGAGGTCGTGCTCCTTGCGATCGATCGCGGCCGCCGCCTCGTCGAACCGCGATACCCAGTCGAGCGTTGCCCGAAACCCGGGGATCTTCTGCAGCATCCGCTGCATCGTCAGGTATTCGATCTCCGCATCGTCGACGAGCAGGATTCGGGACGCGATCGCGCTCACGGCCGATAAGCCTCAGTGGTCGGAAGAGAGGCCGTGTTCATCCAGAAGTGCCAGAGCGAGCGGATCGCCTCGACGTAGTCGGCGATATTGGCCGGCTTGACCAGATAGGCGTTGAAGCCGATCGAATAGGCTTCCGTGATGTGCTTGGCGCTTTCCGACGTCGACAGTGCAATCACCACCAGATGCCGCACCGTCTCGTCCTGCCGCAACAGCCGCACGACTTTCCGGCCGTCGAGCCGCGGCATGTTGAGGTCGAGCAGTACGAGTGCAGGGGTGGGGGCGTCCGCGCGGCCTGCGAACCGGTTGCGGCCATAGATGTAATCCAGCGTCTGCTCGCCATCGCTGACGAAGCGGAGATCGGCGGCAATCGAGGCCCGCGCGAAGACTTCGGTCAGGATCAGCTTGTCGTAGTCGTGGTCTTCCGCCACCAGCACCGTCGGAAGCGTGCGCTCGCGGGTCATTTCAGCTCTCCGTCGTGTCCTGCTCGCGCAACGGCAGCGTGAAGGTGAACACCGATCCCTGTCCGACGTGGCTCTTTGCCGAAATCGTGCCGCCGTGCCGATGGACGATCTTGCGGCAGATCGCCAGGCCAATTCCGGTGCCTTGATATTCGTCCGGACCGTGGAGGCGCTGAAAAGGCTCGAAGATCTGCTCGCGGTATTGCTCATCGAATCCAATGCCGTTGTCGGCGATCGTGATGCGCGCTCTCCGTATGTTCGCGCCAGCAGGCGCCGGCGGCAGCGGCGGGCTATCGATCGTCGCTGCGATGGTCACGCGAGGCAGCCGCTCGGCATCGCGATACTTCACCGCATTGCTGATCAGGTTCTGCATCAGTTGCCGGATCTGGCTGCCGTCGCATAGCACCGTGGGAAGCGGCTCCGAGACGACTTCGGCACGTGCATCCTGCAGCATCGGCTTCAGATCGGACAACACCTCGGCCAAAATCTGGTTGAGGTCGACCGGTTGCAGCGGCCGGGCCTGCCGGCCGATCCTGGAGTATTCGGCCAGATCGTTGATCAGCGCGCGCAACCGGCGCGACGACGCCTCGATCCCATTCACCATCACGCTGAGGCGGCTCCGCGCTTCAGGGAGCAATAGATCGCTCAACAAGCCGGCGAATGCTTCGATGTGGCGCAGCGGCTCCTTGAGGTCGTGGGCCGCGACATAGGCGAACGATTCCAGCTCGTCATTACTGCGGGATAGTTCGCGGTTGGCATTCTCCAGTTCTTCGGCGCGGCCGAGAATAACATCGACCACGAGGTCGCGGATCTCTTCCGCCGCGACGATCTCATGGCTACGCCAAGGGCGCGATCGGTCGCGGACTTCCTCGCGCCAAGCCTCGAACGACGCGCGGGTCTGTAGGCGCTTGCCCCGCGGGCCGATCTGGACCGGCTTGTGCGGATCGCCACCCCAGGTCACGGTCTGCGCCACTTCCGGCCGGAACCACAGCATCAGCGTCGTCGAGGCCCGCCCCAGGGGCACGGCGAGCAGGCCGCTGGCGATGTCGGAATACACCTCGGCCTCGGGAAAGCTCGCCGAGAGCTGTTGGGTCTGAAAGATGCCGCGCGACTCGCGGTGCGACAGCCATGACGCCAGAGCCTGGATCTCGTCGGCGGATGGGGTTCGTCCGAAGGCGGTGACACCGTCGAAGCTGCTCAGCGCAAATCCAGACGCGCCCATCAAGGTGAGCATTTCCTCGCTGACGCGGCTGAGGCCGGCGGTGAGGCCTTGCTCGTCGCCCAGCTCGTGCAGCAGCCTGTTCTGGATGGCGCGCATCCTGACGCTGTGGCGGACGATTTCGGCTTCCTCGAGCACGCCGATCTGCCAGGTCAGCACCTGGGCGATCAGTTCGCAGGCCTGCCGGACTTCGTAGGAGACGAAGCGCGGCGTCAGATTATGGCAGGAGATCATGCCCCAGAGTCGGCCGTCGCGCACGATCGAGATCGACATCGCGGCGTGCATCCCCATGTTGACCATGTACTCGAGATGCGTCGGGGATACGCTGCGCAGCACCGAGAAGCTGAGATCGATCGGGCCGCCCACCCGCGGGTTGACGTCAGGCACCAGCGGCGAGGGGCGATACGCGATGTTCGGAATGATGCGGACGGGATTGATCGTGTACAGCGCGCGCGATTGCGCGGGGATGTCGGACGACGGAAAGTGAAAGTCCATCAGCGACGGAATTCCGGTGTCACGGTCTTCGGCGATCACCTGACCGCTCCAGTCGGCCGCGAACCGGTACACCTTGATCCGGTCGAATCCGGTGATGCGGCGGACTTCGCTGGCTGCAATCCGGCAGGCGGCCGGCAAATCGGCGGCGGTCTGCAGACGACGGATCGCCACGCGCACGCTGCGGAAGAACTCGTTAGTGTAGCGCGACTCGTCGCGTGGCTCGAGTTCGAGAATGATCAGAGAGTCGTGCCGGTGCAGAATGCCGTTGAACGCGCGTTCTCCTTCGGACGTCGCGACGTCCACACGGATCGGGTTCATGGCCGCCGTATCGCCGCCGTAGAGAACGTGCGTCAGCCGCGCGAAGCTGGCAGCGGTGATGTGGTTGGCGATCGATGCGTCAAGCAGCGCAGCAGGCGGCTGCCCGAGCAGATCCCCCACGTTGGCGCTGACGGATACGATCCGCAGATCGGCATCGACCAACGCGAACAGGTAGCCGTGGGGTTGGATCGCGCCGGGAATGTGAATCGGCTCGCGGTCGCACTCGGTGAGATCAAGCGCGAGCCGGCCGCTCGGATCGGTCACGGCTGCGCCGGGCGGGCCCTGATTTGATGACGAGCTCATCGTTCGTCCTGCCCATGATCGCCCGCAACCGGCAGCGTGAACCAGAAGGTCGAACCTTTCCCTGCAATGGTGTCGACGCCGACACGTCCGCCGTGACGCTGAACGATCTTACGACAGATCGCGAGACCGATTCCGCTGCCCTCGTAGTCGTCTGGACCGTGCAGCCGCTGGAACGGTTCGAACACCTGATCGATATATTTCTTGTCGAAGCCGATGCCGTTGTCGGTGACGCAGATCCGGATGGCCGGCTCCACTCCGATCTCGGGGCGCCCGCCATTGTCGTCCGGTTCTGCATAGACGTGAATTCGGCAGGGCCGCGCCGGATCGCGATATTTGAGCGAGTTCGCGATCAGATTCTGCAACACCTGACGGATCTGGTTATGGTCGCAGCGCGCGAACGGCAGCCGGTCGGCCTGGATCTCGGCGCGTGCTTCCGCAATCCGCGGCTGCAGGTCGGCCAACACTTCGTTGAGGACCGTTTCGAGCGACACCCAGGACAGCGGCTTCGATCGGCGGCCGAGCTGCGAAAATTCGGCCAGATCGTTGATCAGGTTGCGCAGCCGCCGCGACGATTTCTCGATGCCGCTGACCATGACGCCGAGGCGCTCATCCCCCATTTCGTGGATGTTGTCGGCGAGCAGGCCGGCGAATGCCTCGATATGGCGAAGCGGCTCCTTGATGTCGTGCGAGGCCACGTGGGCGAACGATTCCAGCTCCTCGTTGCTGCGGGCGAGCTGGGTGTTGATGCGTTCCAGCTTTTCGGTGTTGCGCAGAATGACGTCGATGATCAGGTCGCGGATTTCAACCGCGGCAGCAACCTCGTGCGGCTGCCATGCGATTGCTCGGCCGTGGGTCTGCTCGGTCCAAGCTGCAAACGAGGTGCGCGGCCGCAGGCGCCCGGATTCAGCCGTCACCGACTTGTCGGGATTGCCCGCCCAATACACCGTCTGCGCCACTTCGGGCCTGAACCACAGCATCACCCGGCGGGGCGGTGTGCGCGACAGGGGTACGGCGAGAACGCCACTCGCGACTTCGGCGCAGGCGCTGGCTTCCGGAATGATGGTCGACAACCTGTCGGTCTGGAATAGTTCGCTGCCGCCGGAGCGGCCGGCCAGTTGCGCCAGTTGATCGATGATCGGCGAGGGTGGGGTCTGCCCGATCGTGATCACGCCTTCGCGGCTATGCAGGCAAAGGCCGGATGCTCCCATCAGCTCAAGCAGCGCTTCGCTGTTGCGCGCCAGTCCGGCTCGATGATCGTGCAGTTGTTCGATGTCGTTGATCAGGCTGCGCTGAATCGCCTGGCCCTTAAGCGTCTGCCGTGTGATCGCTTGCTCTTCCATCACCCCGATCTGCCAGGCCAGCACCTGGGCGACCAATTCGCAGGCCTGACGGCCGTCGAGATCGACGTAGTTCGGCTTGCGGTGATGGCAGGCGATCAGCCCCCACAGCCGCTCGCCTCGCAGAATCGAGATCGACATCGTGCCGTGCATCCCGATATTGCGCATGTATTCGAGATGCACGGGCGACACGCTGCGCAGGATGGCAAAGCTGAGATCGATCGACCGCCCGGTGATCGGATTGAGGCTTGGTGTGACCGGCACCGGCCGATAATTGATATCGGGAATGATCCGGACCGGGTTGATCGTGTAGAGCCGGCGCGCCTGCGCCGGGATGTCGGAGGCCGGAAAGTGCAGGCCGAGATACGACTCGACCTCGGCGCATCGATTCTCTGCGATCACTTCGCCGCTGAAGTCGGGAGCGAAGCGATAGATCATCACCCGATCGAATCCGGTGATCTCGCGCACCTCTTGCGCGGCGGCCGCGCAAGCGGTTTCCAGCGTCTCGGCGGCCTGCAGGCGGCGGATGGCGCTGTTGGTACGGCGAAAGAACGCCTGCGGCTCTGCGACGTCCAGCTGCGGAGGCTCGAGTTCAAGGAAGACGAGCTGATCGTGGCGGTGCCAGGAGCCGACGAAGTCACCGCCCTTTCGCACCGAGAATCCGACCGCGATTGGCGCTCCCACGGCTGCTCCCGGCTCGGCCAAGGCAATCGTCAACCGGTTGTGGGTTTCGGAATCGAAGATATCGGCCGCTGAACGGCCGATCAGGTCGCCGATTGCCAGTCCGGTGAGTTCGGGAAGGTTGTCGCTGGCGGCGACGACCGTCATGTCGGCGGCGAGGGCGAGCAGCAGTCCATGCGGCTGGATAGCACCCGGGATATGGATCGGCTCGTCGTCGCAGGTCGATAGGTCGGGCTGCCTGGCGACGGATCCTTCGGTCATTGCATTCCCGCCTGAGTGTCGATTGCTGGGCACGCAGCGTCTTGTGCCGCCCTTCAACGACCTATGCCGCCTGAATGCTGGCCCGCCATGGCGCGCACCGTTTTGCGCAAGATCAAGAGGATGAGGGAAGGTCTGCCGCTGCCGACCAAATTGGTAATAAAATGCCAATCTTCGGCGCTCCCTGTCGACCCGTCGGATTCTGCAGAACGGGAGACTGCGCTGTCTACAACCCGGAATTTTCCAGCCAGCCCATGTCCAGCGCGAAGCGGATCAGTTCGACGCGGTTGGTGAAGCCCAGCTTCTCCATCGCGCGCGCCTTATAGGTCTCGACGCTCTTCGGCCCAACCTGCAGCTTGGCGGAGATCACCTTGTTGCTGTGCCCGACCGACGCCAGCCGGAGCACATCCAACTCGCGGGAGCTGAGATGCGAGATCTGGCTGGTTTCGCCGAGATTTGTCGGCGCGGCATGGACGACTCTGCCCAGCGCCTGACCGGCGATCGCCGGATCGAGATACACGCCACCCTTGGCCACCGCGTGAATTCCACGGATCAGTTCATCGGTGGCCGATCGCTTGAGAATGTAGCCGGCGACGCCGAGCTTCAGCAGCCGGCGCAGATTGGCACCGTCTTCCTGCACCGAGACGACGACGACGCGGGCCTTCGGACGGGCTGCGAGGTACTTCTGGATAACCTCCATGCCATACATGCCCGGCATCGACAGATCGAACACGGCCACGTCCGGCTGCAGTTCGATCGCCCGACGGAGCGCTGTCGGACCATCCGCTGCTTCGCCAACGACTTCAAACTCGGGATCGGCTTGGAGCAGCATCTTCATCCCGCTCAAGACCACCGGATGATCGTCCGCGATGAAAATCCGGAGATGTCCCTGATGCACCCGTCGCGTGAGTTTCTGATCCATCGTCCGCACCATCCACCACACAAGATCGCGGTCCCGAAAGCGTTCTCGCTGCCCCTGATCTTCCTAGCGAAAACTACACCCGGCGGTGTCGTGGTCGGTTGGCGCAAATCAAATCGGAACGTCAGGAAATCCTGACGATGGAGTCCAACATCCAGCATCGTACGGACGGTCCGCTTCTGTCGGCCCAAATTGACGCTTCGAGACGTCGGCGTAAGTTCAGCCCGCGTCCTGATCACAGAATCTTGATGATTATCGGGGCGGGGCGCACGAGAGCCGAGCTGAGACGCTTCCGAGATTTCGGATGCAGACAGCGAAGCGATCATCAGATCCATTGCTGACACCGCGAGCACTCGTTCGGCGTAGCAGTGAACAACTACCTGCGTGCGGGTTCAGCACGAAACTGATCGTTAGTCTCTTAGGAGGTTATCCATGGTAGACGATCCGAACAAGGTCTGGCCGACTGGGCTGACCATCGCGGAATCGGAAGAGCTCCACAAGCACGTGATCGATGGTTCGCGCATTTTCGTGGCCATCGCGATCGTGGCGCATTTCCTGGCGTATGTTTACTCGCCCTGGCTGCACTAAGGAGTATCGAAGATGAATCAAGGTCGTATCTGGACTGTCGTGAAGCCGACCGTCGGTCTCCCGCTGCTGCTCGGCAGCGTCGCCGTCATGGCCTTCCTGGTCCACTTCGCTGTGCTGACGCACACCTCCTGGGTTGCGAAGTTCATGAACGGTAAGGCTGCCGCGATCGAGAGCTCGATCAAGGCCGTCTAAGACAGTCTCTGACTGTTGCTGCGGTGGCTGGGATCCGAGGATCCCCGCTACCGCGGTCAGCCAGGCTTCCTGGCTCTTCCCTGGTTCCTGCGCGCTTTCCGACCGCGCGCTGGTGTCGGTTGATCTGCCCGGGACGTGAAGGAGAGATGCCATGACGTTTCAAGTCATTCTCTGCTACGAGACCGTCCGCCAGGTTGCGGGTCTGGAATCTGAATTGAAGACGAACGGTTTCGACAAGGCTCAGGTTCTTCCGAACGGGACCGTGCCGAACCGCGGCAGCATTGCCGATCTCACCAATGCGATCAGCAAGCTCGGCGTCCTGCGCGCGACCGCTGCGGGCCTGGCCGAAACGATCAGCCGAGGCGGTGCTGTTGCGATCGTGCCTGCGCATTTCGGTGCGGGCGGCAAGGCCACCGAAATCATGAAGAAGTACAATCCGATCGTCAACAAACCGGCTGCCAAGCCGCGTGCATGGGACGATGCGGCTCCGTTCTCGTCGCTGCTGCGTCTGCCGGTGCTGAGTAAATCGCAGCCGTTCAAAGGACATTCCGGCACGCCGTTGATCATCGAGCAGCAGGGCGCTTACCGCTCGAATTCGGGCGAGCCTCTGGTGATCAAGCAGACCGGAGGCTACCGCTCGATGTCAGGGACGCCTCTGCTGCTCGACGGCGACACCTATAAGTCGTTCTCGGGAACACCTTTGTTGGTCGAACAGAAGGGCGCCTACAGTTCGTTCTCCGGCACGCCTCTTCTGGTGGACAGCAACACGCTGTTCCTGACCAGAGCCTGAGTGCGGAGCCGACCGTCCATTTTCCCTCTGCCGGCAGTGTTTTCAGCCATCACTGTCGACAGTCCGCGGTAACTCGAAGATTTAGCGAGCCTGCCATCTCGCCCACCTCCCGAGTTGCTTACGGCGCAGGCGGCACTCTTGAGGTGCCGCCTGCGGACTCGGACATCCTTCCTCCCAACCTGTTGCATTGCTGCCGCTTCGAGTCCTCTTGCGGGGCGTCCTTGCCCGCAGGGGCATGTGGCCGCCAGATGACGTCATCCGACATCGTCCCTGGCGCCTGTGTGCCGCATCGCGCGACCGCGTTGGCCGTCGGCAACGCCGCGTGAATGGGATATCGATGGAAGAGAGGATTTGTAGACGATCGGCGCCCGACCGCATTCGTCAGGTGCGAGGTCATGGCCTCGTCGATCGGCCGTCAACGCCGGCAAGGGCAACAAGGGAGATCGGGAGGGAGCTCCGAGGTCTCGGACTCTCCAGGAGGACAGAGCCGTCGCTGCGGGCTCCCTCCGTCACTCAGGAACGGGAAGTTACTTCTTAGCCGGCGCGGCCGGCGCCGCTGGTGCGGGCGCCGCAGCGACGGACTTACCGTTCATGAAAGCGGCTACCCAGGAGGTGTTTTCGAGTACCGCGAAATGCACGGCAAAAGCCATGACGGCCACGCTGCCGAGCAGCAACGGAAGACCGACTGTCGGACTGACAACGGTCCAGATACGACCTTGATTCATCTCAGTGGCTCCTTAGTGCAGCCAAGGCGAATACACATACGCGAGGAAGTGCGCCACGATCGCGATCGCCACGAAGATGCGCGCGCCATCGATCACGTGCTTGTGGATCTCCTCGGATTCCGCAATCGTCAGACCCGTGGGCCAGACCTTTTTCGAATCGTCGACCATTAGATGACCCTCTTGTTGCGTCGCGTAGTTCACGCGACCGCGCTGTGACACTAGGCCGGCGCGATGCGTAGTAAATCGGGGATGACATGAGGGGTGGTCCGTCTGAACACGGACTCGTGATCGTCACGTCAGGAAATCCCTCTAAGAGCCGAGGCTGGTCAGGAAACGAATGGTACGTATTACCGGCGGTGAGCACGGGCAGCCATCGCATCTGGCCATGCGGCGGGCGAGTCCTGGAGGTGACCGATGCCGGCGTTGGGGGCTGAGATTCGGGTCAAGCCGATCCCGGTGTTTTGCGCGGGTGAAGCTGTGCGAAAAGAAGCGGTCGGGCCGCCTGTTGGGCCTGGCAGAAGCCCGATATAAAGATCTCATAAAGAACCGTCGGGCCCGATATAGGAGCCGTATAGGCGTAGCTACGATTGCGTGCCGCGGTGTCTTGACGCCGTGTCCGCCGTAATTTCAGGGTGCCGGAAACTGCGGGCAGGTGGCCCGCTGAACGTCACAGGGCGCCATGACTGAAGCCGTTTCCGACGTCACCATCGCGAAGGACTCTCCCAAGCCGAACTCGTTCTGGACGCTCGCCTTGGGGTCGATCGGCGTCGTTTACGGCGATATCGGCACCAGCCCGCTCTATGCGTTGAAGGAGAGTCTCACCGCCGCGTCCGCGGGCGGCGCGCTGACGCAAGAGATGGTCTTCGGCGTGCTGTCGCTGATGCTGTGGACGCTGCTGATCATCGTCACCTTGAAATACGTGCTGCTGATCATGCGCGCCGACAACCACGGCGAGGGCGGCACACTGACCTTGATGGCGCTGCTGCAGAGCGTGATGCGGCGTCGGTTCGCGGCGATCTCGCTGCTCGGCATGGCCGGCGCCGCGTTGTTCTACGGCGACGCCATCATCACGCCGGCGATCTCGGTGCTGTCCGCCGTGGAAGGCCTGAAGCTGGTTGCGCCGGGCTTCGATCCGTACATCCTGCCCCTCAGCATGGCGATCCTGGTCGGGCTGTTTCTGGTGCAGAGCTGGGGCACTGCGGCCGTTGCGACGTGGTTCGGGCCGTTGATGCTGATCTGGTTCGGCCTGATGGCGGTTGCCGGCACCGCCAATCTGATCGGCAATCTCCATATCCTCGGTGCGGTCAATCCGATCTACGGTATCGAGTTTCTGCTGCATCACGGCCATGCCGGCCTGCTGGCGCTCGGTGCGGTGTTCCTGACAGTGACCGGCGCCGAGGCGCTATACGCCGACATGGGGCATTTCGGCCGGCGGCCGATCCAGGTGGCGTGGCTGGTGCTGGTGTTTCCGTCGCTCGCGCTATGCTACCTGGGGCAGGGCGCGATGTTGCTGTCGTATCCGGAGCGGCTGGAGAACCCGTTCTTCCTGCTGTTTCCGGATTGGGCGCTGCTGCCGATGGTCTGGATCGCGACGGGCGCCACGATCATCGCCAGCCAGGCGGTGATTTCTGGCGCCTATTCGCTGACCCAGCAGGCGATCCAGCTCGGGCTACTGCCGCGGATGGAGATCCGGCGCACGTCCGAGACCGAGAAGGGGCAGATCTACATTCCCCGCGCCAACTGGCTGCTCCTGATCGCGGTGCTGTATCTGGTATTCGCGTTCAAATCCTCGAGCGCGCTGGCGTCGGCCTACGGAATTGCCGTCACCGGCACGATGGTGCTGACCAGCATCATGGCGTTCTTCGTGATGCGGAAGTGTTGGCATTGGCCAGCGGCGGTCGCGACCGCGGTGATCGTGCCGTTCCTGATCATCGACCTGATCTTCCTGATGGCCAATCTGCTCAAGATCGTCGATGGCGGCTGGATCCCGTTGATGATCGGCGTCGGCCTGATGGGCGTAATGGTGACGTGGCGCCGTGGCTCCAAGATCGTGGCGCGGAAGACCGTTCGGGACGAAATCGATCTGAACGATTTCATCGCCTCGATCTCGGCCTCGTCGTCGATCAGCCGGGTTCGCGGCACCGCCGTGTTCCTGACCGGCAACCCGAACTCGACGCCGACTTCGCTGATGCACAACCTCAAGCACAACAAGGTGCTGCACGAGAAGAACGTGATCCTGCGGGTCGTGACCGAAGACGTCCCGCGCGTCAGCGAGGACGCACGGCTTAGCTATGAGCCGGTCAACGACAGCTTCGCCAAGATCACCATTCGGTTCGGCTATATGGAGACGCCGGACGTTCCTAAGGCGCTTGTGGCGTGCCGGCCGCTCGGCTTCGCCTTCGACATGATGAGCACGTCGTTCTTCCTGTCGCGGCGGGTGATCCGTCAGGCAACCCCGTCCGAGATGCCGCGGTGGCAAGGCCTGCTGTTCGTCAACATGGCGAAATGGTCCGACGACGCCAGCCTGTATTTCAAGATCCCGACCGGCCGCGCGGTCGAAGTCGGAATGCAGATCACGGTGTGACGGACCGCGACGCCTGAGAAGCTAAGCGCAGCACTCCACGAGCAGGCGGGTGGGCGGCTGAAGCCTGGATGAGCGCTCGCGCGCCGCCGCCGCGGCGTTCGCCTATATGGCTTTCCTATATCTTCGGCGCTGAAGCGATCTCGAAAACCTACGCCGCAAGTGGCACCTCGGCTGGGTACGAGTTGGGCGCGTCGACGACGTGGCCCGTCGCAGAAGAGGCCTTCAATGTCCGACATTCTGATGCTGGCGTTATGCGCCGGACTGTTCACGCTGGCGATCGGTTACGCCTATGCGTGCGAGCGTCTGTAGGAGAGCGGCGATGACGATCGATTACGCCCTGGCGGGCGCCGTGACCGCGGCACTGCTCGCCTATCTCACTTACGCGCTGCTGCGTCCCGAACGGTTCTGAGTTCGGCCCGGACGCACAACAAGGACGACTTTCATGACCTTCATTGGTTGGTGTCAAATCGCGCTGTTCGCGGCCATCGTGGTCGCGCTGGTCAAGCCGCTAGGCTGGTACATGACCCGTGTGTTCGCGGGCGAGTGGACGCCGTTGACGGCCGTGCTGCGCCCGGTCGAGACTGTGCTGTATCGCGCGGCTGGGGTCGATCCGAAGCAGGAACAGCATTGGCTGACGTTTACGCTCGCCATGCTGCTGTTCCACATCGGCGGCTTCGTCATCATCTACGCCGTGCTACGTTTGCAGGCGCTGCTTCCGTTCAATCCGGCGGAGCAGGGTGCGGTGGCGCCGGACCTGGCGTTCAACACCGCGATCAGCTTCCTGACCAACACCAACTGGCAGAATTACGGCGGCGAGAGCACGCTGTCCTATCTGTCACAGATGCTGGCGCTGACGCACCAGAACTTCTTGTCTGCCGCGACTGGCATCGTTTTGGCGATGGCGTTGATCCGCGGATTTTCGCGTGCATCGGTGCGGACCGTCGGCAATTTCTGGGTCGATATCACCCGCTGCACGCTGTACGTGCTGCTGCCGATCTGCATTCCCTATGCGCTGTTCCTGGTCTGGCAGGGCATGCCACAGACCTTGGGCAGTTACGTCGACGCGACCACGCTCGAAGGTGCCAAGCAGACGATTGCGGTGGGCCCGGTAGCTTCGCAGGTCGCGATCAAGATGCTCGGCACCAATGGTGGTGGCTTCTTCAATGCCAATGCCGCGCATCCGTTCGAGAACCCGACCGCGCTTTCTAACTTCGTCCAGATGTTGTCGATCTTCGTGCTCGGTGCCGCGCTGACCAACGTGTTCGGCCGGATGGTTGGCAATCAGCGGCAGGGCTGGGCCATTCTTGGCGTTATGGGCGTGTTGTTCGTGGTCGGCGTCGGGATCGCCTACTGGGCCGAGGCTTCCGGAACGGCGACGCTTGATGCGCTCGGGATCACCGGGGGCAACATGGAAGGCAAGGAAGTCCGGTTCGGCATCGTGGCGTCGGCGCTGTTCGCCGTGGTGACCACCGCCGCCTCCTGCGGCGCGGTGAACGCGATGCACGACTCCTTCACCGCGCTCGGCGGCATGATCCCGCTGATCAATATGCAGCTCGGCGAGATCATCGTCGGCGGTGTCGGCGCCGGCCTCTACGGCATGCTGCTGTTCGTGGTGCTGGCGATCTTCGTCGCTGGCCTGATGGTCGGCCGTACGCCGGAATACGTCGGCAAAAAGATCGAGGCCCGTGAAGTGAAGATGGCGATGCTGGCGATCCTGGTGCTGCCGCTGATGTATCTCGGCTGGACCGCGGTCGCCGTCGTGCTGCCGTCGGCGGTCGCCTCGATGGGCAATGCCGGGCCGCACGGCTTCAGTGAGGTGCTGTACGCCTTCACCTCGGCGACCGCGAACAACGGGTCGGCGTTCGGCGGGCTCACCGGCAACACCTTCTTCTACAACCTCACCTTGGCGACCGCGATGTTCGTCGGCCGCTTCATGCTGATCGTGCCGACGATGGCGATCGCCGGATCGCTTGCGGGCAAGAAGCTGGTGCCGCCATCGGCCGGCACGCTGCCGACCACCGGCGGGCTGTTCGTCGGCCTGGTGGTCGGCGTGATCCTGATCATCGGCGGCCTGACCTTCTTCCCGGCGCTCGCGCTCGGCCCGGTCGTCGAGCAGCTCTCGATGACCGCCAAGACCCTGTTCTGAGACATTCGGAGTGACTGCAATGGATGCGGTTCAAATCAAGACGCGCGGCAAGTCATCGACCTTGCTCGATCCGAAGATCGTGTTGCCGGCGATCGGCACATCGTTCGCGAAACTCGATCCTCGGGTGATGATCAAGAATCCGGTGATGTTCGTGGTGGAGGTGGTCGCGGCGCTGACCACGGTGCTGTTCGTGCGGGACCTGGTCATCGGCAGTGAGGAACTGTTGTTCACTGGCCAAATCATCCTGTGGCTGTGGTTCACAGTGCTGTTCGCCAACTTCGCCGAAGCGGTCGCCGAAGGGCGCGGCAAGGCGCAGGCCAATACGTTGCGCGAGACCCGCGTCGGCACCGTTGCGAAGCGGCTGCTGTTGCAGGGCAACACTGAGTTGTATGAAGGTGTCGCGGCCGAGCATCTCGCGGTCGGCGATCTGGTGCTGGTCGAAGCCGGAGACGTGATCCCCGGCGACGGCGAGGTGGTGGAAGGTGTGGCCTCGGTCAATGAGGCGGCGATCACCGGCGAGTCCGCGCCGGTGATCCGGGAATCCGGCGGCGACCGTTCGGCGGTGACGGGCGGCACCACGGTGATCTCCGATCGGATCGTGGTGCGGATCACAGCGGAAGTCGGCCATTCGTTCCTCGACCGGATGATCAAGCTGGTCGAAGGCGCGGAGCGGCAGAAGACCCCCAACGAGATCGCGCTGAACATTCTGCTTGCCGGGCTCACCATCATCTTCGTGTTCGCAACCGTGACGATCCCGAGCTTCGCGGCCTATGCGGGTGGGCAGATCTCCGTCGTGATCCTGGTGGCGCTGTTCGTCACGCTGATCCCGACTACGATCGGTGCGCTGCTGTCGGCGATCGGCATTGCCGGCATGGACCGGCTGGTGCGCTTCAACGTGCTGGCGATGTCGGGCCGTGCCGTCGAGGCCGCGGGTGACGTCGACACGCTGCTGCTCGACAAGACCGGCACCATCACGCTCGGCAATCGCCAGGCGACCGCGTTCCGTCCGGTGCGGGGCGTCAGCGAACGCGATCTTGCCGACGCTGCTCAGATGGCATCGCTTGCCGACGAAACGCCGGAAGGCCGCTCGATCGTGGTGCTGGCCAAGGAGAAGCACGGCATTCGCGGACGTGATCTGGCGGAGCTGGGGGCCCACTTCATTCCGTTCACCGCGCAGACCCGCATGAGCGGCGTCGACATCGGCGGATCGTCGATCCGCAAGGGGGCCGTCGACTCCATCCTGGTCTCCGTCGCGGCCGTCCCCGGCGTGGCGGCCACCCACGGAAATGCCGCGCGCGCGATCGAGACGGTATCCAACGTCGAGGGTGCCCAAGAGCTTGTCGCGATCGCCGACGAGATCGCCAAGGCGGGCGGCACACCGCTTGCGGTCGCGCGTGACGGCAAGCTGCTTGGCGTCATTCAGCTCAAGGACATCGTCAAGGGCGGCATCCGCGAACGCTTCGCCGAACTGCGGCGGATGGGCATCCGCACGGTGATGATCACCGGCGACAATCCGATGACGGCCGCGGCGATCGCCGCCGAAGCCGGTGTCGACGATTTCCTCGCTCAGGCGACGCCGGAGGACAAGCTCAGGCTGATCCGCGACGAGCAAGCCAAGGGCAAGCTGGTGGCGATGTGCGGCGACGGCACCAACGACGCGCCGGCGCTGGCGCAGGCCGATGTCGGTGTGGCGATGAATTCCGGTACCCAGGCGGCGCGCGAAGCCGGCAACATGGTCGATCTCGACTCCAACCCGACCAAGCTGATCGAAGTGGTCGAGATCGGCAAGCAACTGCTGATGACCCGCGGTGCGCTCACCACGTTCTCGATCGCCAACGACGTCGCCAAGTACTTTGCCATCATCCCGGCGATGTTCCTGGCGTTCTATCCGCAGCTCGGCGTGCTGAACGTCATGCACCTTGCCAGTCCGCAGAGCGCGATCCTGTCGGCGATCATCTTCAACGCGCTGATCATCATTGCGCTGATCCCGCTGGCGCTGAAGGGCGTCTCGTATCGCCCGGTCGGCGCAGCGGCGCTGCTGCGGCGCAATCTTCTGATCTATGGCCTCGGCGGAATCCTGGTGCCCTTCGTCGGCATCAAGGCAATCGATCTGGCCGTCTCGGCCCTGCATCTGGTGTGAGGAGGAGTCGTCATGTTGAAAGAAGTTCGCCCCGCTGTCGTGTCGCTGCTGGCGCTCACCATGATCACCGGCTTGGCCTATCCGCTCGCTGTCACCGGCATTGCCGCCGTGCTGTTTCCGTATCAGGCCCAGGGCAGTCTGGTTGAACGCGGCGGCCAGATCGTCGGCTCGGCGTTGATCGGGCAGGAGTTCAAGGAGGACCGCTATTTCCACGGCCGTCCTTCGGCCACCATGGCACCCGACCCGGCCGATGCCAGCAAGACGATCCCGGCGCCGTACAATGCCGCGAACTCTGGCGGCTCCAATCTCGGCCCGACCAGCAAGGCATTGGCGGATCGTTTGAGCGAAGACGTGGCCAAGCTGAAGGCTGAGAACCCAGCCGCCGCGATCCCGGTCGATCTCGTCACGACGAGCGGCAGCGGTCTCGATCCGGATGTCTCGCCGGAGGGCGCGCTGTTTCAGGTGACGCGTGTCGCCAAGGCGCGTGGCGTCCCTGAGGAGCAAATCCGCAAACTGGTCACAGCCTCTGTGCAGCCGCCGCTCGGCGGCGTGCTCGGCGAGCCGCGGGTCAACGTGTTGAAGCTCAATCTGGCGCTCGACGCGGCGGTGCCACGCTGACGCGCGCTGCTAGGCGAGTCCGCTGCGGTCGGATATATTTTGCCCATGCCTGATCCGCGCGCTGAGCCGCCTTCGCGACCATCTCCGGACGCCTTGCTTGAACAGGCAAGGCGGCAGGAACCGGGCACGGGCCGGCTGAAGGTCTTCCTCGGCGCAGCTCCGGGTGTCGGCAAGACCTTCGCGATGCTGCAGAGCGCACATGCCCGTGCCAAGGCCGGGGTGGACGTGGTGATCGGCTACGCGGAGACCCACGGCCGCACCGAGACCGAGGCCTTGCTCGCCGGCCTGGAGACTGTCCCGCGCCGGCGCATCGCCTATAAGGGCCAGACCCTCGAAGAGATGGACCTCGATGCGGTGCTGGCGCGCCGCCCGCAGCTCGCCATCGTCGACGAACTGGCGCACAGCAATGCGCCGGGCAGCCGCCATCCCAAGCGCTATCTGGACGTATTGGAGCTGCTGGCGAACGGCATCGACGTCTACACCGCCGTCAACATTCAGCACATCGAGAGCCTGAACGATGTGGTGGCGCAGATCACCACGGTCCGGGTGCGTGAGACCGTGCCGGACTCGGCGTTCGAGCGCGCCGATGCGATTGAACTGGTCGACCTGACGCCGGACGACCTGATCCAGCGCCTCAAAGAGGGCAAGGTCTATGTGCCCAAGCAGGCCGAGCGCGCGCTGGAGCATTATTTCTCGCCGGGCAACCTGACCGCGCTACGCGAACTGGCGCTGCGGCGTACCGCCGAGCGGGTCGACGAGCAGCTGCTGTCGCACATGCAGGCCAATGCGATCGCTGGCCCGTGGGCGGCCGGCGAACGCGTGCTGGTGTGCGTCAGCGACGATCAGCGCTCGCAAGGGTTGGTCCGCTATACCAAGCGGCTGGCCGACCGGCTGCGCGCGCCGTGGACGGCGATCAACATCGAAACGCGACGCAGTCTGTCGCTGACCGAGCAGCAGCGCGACCGACTGGCCGATACGCTGCGTCTGGCCGAGGCGCTCGGCGGTGAGGCGCTGGCGATCCCCGGCGGCGATCGCAGCCTGGCGCACGACATCCTGGCATTCGCGCGCGCCAACAACATCACCCAGATCGTCGTCGGCAAGGCACCGCGCTCGTTCTGGTACGAAGCTCTGCGCGGCTCCACCGTGCACGAGCTGGTGCGCGGCTCCGGCAACATATCGATTCACG
Organism: Rhodopseudomonas sp. BR0G17; assembly: GCF_010907025.1. Classification (NCBI taxonomy): domain Bacteria; kingdom Pseudomonadati; phylum Pseudomonadota; class Alphaproteobacteria; order Hyphomicrobiales; family Nitrobacteraceae; genus Rhodopseudomonas; species Rhodopseudomonas sp. BR0G17. The sequence goes on from NZ_QUML01000006.1 coordinate 46,816, forward strand.
TCATGACCGGGACGGCGGTCGCGGCCGAAGAAAACCGGAGTCGGTCGCTGCGGCCGGCGGAGGGCAGCGAGCCGTTCAACCCGTGGCCGTATCCGATGGCGCTCGGGATGGTCGGTATCGGCCTCGGCGTCGCTAAGCTGATCGAACCGTTCTTCAGCATCGAGAACGTCGACCTGGTGTTTCTCACCGCGGTCGTCGGAGTCTCGGTCCGCTACGGACTCGGGCCGTCACTGCTGGCGAGCCTCGCGGCATCGCTATGCTACAACTTCTTCTTCCTGCCGCCGGTCTACACCTTCACCATCACCGACCCGACCAATATCGTCGCGTTCTTCTTCTTCATGCTGATCGCGATTCTGGTGTCGAACCTCGCCGGCCGTGTCCGCGCTCAGGCGACCGCAGCCGCGCAGCGCGTGCGCACGACGGAATCGCTGTACGCCTTCAGCCGCAAGCTCGCCGGCACCGCTGCGCTCGACGACGTGCTGTGGGCGACCGCGTATCAGATCGCGCTGATGCTGAAGGTCCGTGTCGTTCTGTTGTTGCCCGAGCAGAGCCGCATCGCCGTCAAGGCCGGCTATCCGCCGGAGGATCAGCTCGATCCGGCCGATCTCGCAGCCGCGAATTGGACGTGGGAGAACGACCGGGTTGCGGGGCGCGGCTCCGACACCTTGCCCGGCGCCAAACGTTTGTTTCTGCCGATGCGGACAGGGCGAGGGCCGATCGGCGTGATCGGGATCGACGACGACCGCGCCGGGCCGTTGCTGACGCCGGACCAGCGGCGGCTGCTCGACGCGCTCACCGACCAGGGAGCGCTCGCAATCGAGCGTGTGCATCTGGTCGAGGATATGGACCGGGTCAAGCGCGACGCCGAATCCGACCGGTTGCGCCAGGCGCTGCTCACCTCGATTTCGCACGATCTGAAGACGCCGCTCGCCGCGGTGCTCGGCGCGGCGACCACGATGCGGGATCTGGCGCCGCATCTGAGCGATGCGCAGCGGACCGAACTGATCGGCACCATCGTCGAGGAGTCCGAACGTCTCAACCGCTTCATCGCCAATCTGCTCGACATGACCAAGCTCGAATCCGGTGCCGTGGTGCCGAACAGCGCGGCCCACGATCTCGGCGAACTGGTCGGCGCCACGCTGCGCCGCGCGACGTCGATCCTGGCTCAGCATACGGTGAAACTGGATCTCGGCCAGGATCTGCCGATGATCGAGGTCGATCCGGTGCTGTTCGAACAGGCGCTGTTCAATCTGCTCGACAACGCAGCGAAATACGCGCCGGCTGGCAGCGCGATCCAGCTTCGGGCTGTGCAGAGCGGCGGTCAGGTCGAGCTCCAGGTGCGCGATGAAGGTGAGGGGATTCCGCCTGCCGAGTTGGAAACCGTGTTCGATAAGTTTTATCGTGTGCGAAAGGGCGATCATATAAGGCCCGGCACCGGCCTCGGCCTGGCGATCGCACGAGGTTTTATCGAAGCGATGGGCGGGCGACTGTCGGCCGGCAATCGCTCCGATCGCAGTGGTGCCGCGATGACCATCCGTCTTCCCGTCGCATCGCGCCGCGATGCTCTGATCAGTGCAGCGTGAGTGCCATGGCGATTAAAGTTCTGGTCATCGACGACGAACCGCCAATTCGGAAGCTGCTGCGGATGGGCCTCGGAAGCCAGGGCTACGAGGTGATCGAAGCCAGCAACGGCAAGCTCGCGCTGCAGGCGATGGCGAACACGCCGCCCGATCTTGTCGTGCTCGATCTCGGGTTGCCGGATCTGCCCGGCCACGAGTTGCTTCGGCAGATCCGCGCCCAGAGCGAAGCGGTGCCCATTGTCGTGCTGTCGAGCCGTGGCGATGAAGCCGGCAAGGTCGAGGCGCTGGACCTCGGTGCGGACGACTACGTCACCAAGCCGTTTGGCATGGACGAACTGCTGGCGCGCCTACGTGCCGCGCTGCGGCATCAGCTTCAGGTGCAGGGCGAGCGTCCGCTGTTCCGCGTCGGCGATCTGTCGGTCGATCTGGTGCGGCGGATCGTCAAGCTCGGCGACAAGGAGGTCAAACTGTCGCCGAAGGAATACGACCTGTTGCGCGTTCTGGTGCAGCACGCCGGCAAGGTGCTGACGCACAAGTTTCTCCTACACGAATTGTGGGACGAACTCACGGATGCGCAGTATCTGCGGGTCTATGTTCGCCAGCTCCGGCAGAAGATCGAACCCGATCCCGAGCGTCCGCAGTATCTGCTGACGGAAACCGGGATCGGATATCGGCTGAAGGCGCCGAACTAAGCTTGCCGGTTCACGCGAGCTCTGCGACCGATTTTTCTTGTGCCGCAGGCGCCACGACGACGTCCCAGCGGCCATCACCGCCGTAGCGCCGGTCCATCGCGCCGTCATCGTCGAGCGCGAACAGATGCATCCAGCCGTTGTCGAACAGCGCGCGCACGTCCGGGTGGCGATCGAGGATGGTGGTAATCGCTTCGTGCGGAGCTTCGATCAGCACCGACAGTCGGAGCGGCTGGTGCACGAGGCGTTCGCCATCGTGCACCGATTGCCACGGCAAGCCGCCGCGCAGCAAGCCGCCATTGCCTTCGACGACGCCGATCCCACCGGTGACGTTGTGCAGCAGCTTGTTGCCGGCGCCGAACATTTCCGGCGCGACGGTCGAGCCGTAGTATTGCAGACTGATCCAGCTCGCGACCACCACTGGCGCGGTGAGGATCAGCTCGAGCACCGAGAAATCGGTGTCCTTGCGCCAGTCATAGTCGTGCAGGAACGCTTGCCCTTGAAGGTCACGACCGCTGGTGTGGGACCGCGGCGCAGCGATGAAGGCCCGGCAGCCGGCGAGCGCCCATTCGGGGCGGACCTCGGCCCAATCGCGCGCCCGCCGCGCAATCGCGCCGCCCGTTGCCGCCCGTGGCAGGCGCAACGCCCGCTCACTCCGCGTCAACGCGCCGGCAGTGGCAAGCCAGGCCCGCGTTTGCGCGAGGCTCGTAGCGTGCGCCGGCGAGGGATAATCAGCATCGTACAGCGTCACCGCGTCCGTGGTGGTGTCATGCAGCGCGCCGACGAACAGCGTATCGGCCGGGATCGCCATGCCGCGACCGGCAAGCGCTGCACGGACCTCCGGATCGTTGAGTAGGCCGGCGAGCAGCCGCGCATTGACGTCGCCGGGAAAGCCGCCGCAAGCGCCACAATGCAGCGCACTGGCGTGCGGATTGTTGACGACGCTGGCGCCATGCCCGGCGATCAGCACCAGCGGCGCGAATGGACCCGTAAGCGACATCGCCTTCAAAACCGCTTCGGCCGTGTCAATCCGAGCACCGAGAGCGAGCGGCGGATCGAACTGCGGTGCGGGATCGGTGTTGGTGTTGTGCGCAACGGCCCTCAGGCCATCGCTGAGCAGCTTGGCGACATAGACCGGCCCCATCGACTCGACGAAAGCGAAGGACGAGATCGCTGCCAGCTTGAAGCGGCCCCAGGCGCGCTTGGCGCGCGCGGCAACGCGTCTTGCACGGTCGCTCGCCTCGTGCGCGTGCGAATGTCCGCCGCAGCTAGTGGTGACGCGCGGCGGCAACAGCACCGGCAGGCGAGCTTCGACGACGTCGGACGCGAACCGCCGATGCGCAATTGGAAGGCCGAAGAAGCCGCCGAAGCCGAGCGTGCGGATCCGCGGATCGAGGCTTTCCAGTGCGCGCCGGAACGGCTCGGAGCGAACGTCGATGCAGAACGCCATCTGCAGCGTCGGACGATCATCCGGCCTCGGCTGTATTGAGGTCGACAAAATGGTCTGAAGCTTCCGCTGCGCGGCGCGTTCAACCGCGTCCTGCAGGATGGTGTTGATCTGATCGTCCCCGGTCGGCTGCAGCGGCTGCGCGTAGGCATCGATTGCCTCGGCCCAATTTGCTGCGATCTGTGGCTGATAGTTGCGCAGCAGGGCCGACTCCCACACTGCGCAGATAGCGATGAGATCGGTCACCGCGCTGTCGGTGCTGCCGGCAAGCTCTGCCTGCCAGAGCCGATAGCGCGCGAGCTGGGCCCAGCCGCCGAGACTGATCAGCAGGCGATGGAAGTAGCTCTCGGTTGCCGCCTCGCTCAAGCCGAGCTGCTCTACGGCGCGGATGAGGGCCGCTTCGGCAGTCTCCGGAGCGGCCGCGACGTCCGTCGCAAAGCCGGTGAGGCCGAAGATCTCAGGCGTCAGGTCGTGGGTCGCGGTCAGCCGCCAGGCCGCATATGCGTTCGGTCCCTTCGGTGCGGCCCAAAGCGCTTGGCCGCGATCGAAGTAACCGCTCGCCCAGGCGCTGATGCGCTCGGCGACGAAGCTGGCCCAGTCGAAGCCAGAGACAGCGCTCGCAAGCTCGGCGACAGTCGGCAGCGCCTGCGGCGGCGCGATGTCGATCTGCGCGGCCCGCTTCAGATCGGCGATCGTCGGCGGACGTGAGGTCGGCGGTGCGGCGTCAAGCGCAGCGGCAAGGTCGACGTCGCTGATCTCGCCGGAAGCGATCCGCTCGGCGTACCAAGCCCTTGGCATCGTCAAGGCCGCACCTGCGACGCGGCGGAGCCGGGCGGCCGCCATGGCCAGCGGTTCTCCGGTCTGGCCGAGGAACGGGTTGACTGCCACGCTCGACTCCAGCGGCCACAGCGGCGGGATGGCGCGGGCGGCGCGCCCGGCCGCCTCGTGCACGGCGGTGAGATTGAGCTGAGGGACGGGGGGCTTGGTCATCAGCATGGTGGGCTCCCTTGGCCGGATCACGAGGTGGTGCGGCCGGACCAGCCGCTCAGCAGGCGATCGAGGGCGGCGTTGACGTAGAGGCCGTTCGACAGATGGACGCGCAGGCCTGCGGTCGCCGGGTGTGAGGTCCACAGCGGAAACAGCGCCTGGGCGATAGCGATGCCGCCGAAGCTGAGCACCGCCAGCGATATCAGCGTCCATTCCAGCCGGGCGGGCGCGAGCGGCGGCGGCAGTGTGCCGGCGGTCAGCCATTCGGCGGCCGTCTGGAGCGCGAAGTAACCGGCGGCGGTTGCGGCGGAGTAGATCGCGGTGCGGCGGGTCAACAGCCGCGGCGCGGCGTCGGCCAAGCCTTGGGCGAGCAGATAGGCGACGCCGAACACCAGGATGGCGCCGAGCGCGAGCGACTGTGGTGGCTTGTGGTCGAACCCGAACACCGTGCCAAAGGCGGCGCCGATCGCCACGTAGATTGCCAATGCCGCCAGGAAGGCGCGCGTCACGGCCTGGCCGTTCGGCACCGCGATCGGACCTGGGCGCCGGATGGCGACGATCTGTTCGACCGCGCCGCCTGAGGCGAGGAAGGCGTGCGCCTTGTAAAGCGAGTGGGCGACGATGTGCAGCAGCGCCAGCGGAAACAGCGCCAGCCCGCATTCCAGCATCATGAAGCCCATCTGCGCCACGGTGGACCACGCCAGCGAGGTTTTCACCGCCGGCTGGGTCAGCATCACCAGTGCGCCGAAAAGTGCGGTGAAGCCGCCGACCATCGCCAGCACCGCAAGCACGCCGGGCACCGTCATCATCAGATCGGTGAAGCGGATCAGCAGGAAGCCGCCGGCATTGATCACGCCGGCATGCAGCAGTGCCGACACCGGCGTCGGCGCTTCCATCACTTCGGTGAGCCAGCCATGGGTGGGGAATTGCGCCGACTTCAGCAGCGCTGCGACAGCCAGTAAGCCGGCCGCGATCATCGCAGCGGCCGGCGCATCGCCGGCACGTGCGGCGGCGTTGATGGCGGCAATATCGGTGGTGTGATACGCAATCGTCAGCAGCGCCACGCCACCGAGCATCGCGGCCGCGCCGATGCTGGCGAACAGCCGCTTCTTGCGGGCGGCCCGCTGCGCCGTGGCGCGGTTCGGATAGAACAGCAGCAGTCGGTGCAGACACTCGCTGGTGGCGATCCAGCATGCAGCGAGCTGCACCAGATTGCCCGACTGCACCAGCAGCAGCACCGCGGCGATCGCCGTGCACAGCCAGCCGAGAAACGAGCCCTGACGCGCTTCGCCGTCGAGATAGGTCCGCGCGTAGCGCACTACGATCCAGCCGACGAAGCCGACCAGGAGCAGCATGGTGGCGCTGACGGCATCGAGCCGCGCCGACAGGCCGACGCCGGCGAAGCCTATCAGAGGGCTCGTCGCGGGGCCGACCATGATCAGTACCGCGAGCGCACCGGCGGTGATGACGAAAGCCAGCAGTGCGGCGGCCTCGGCCATCGCCGGCACCAGCGGCGGACGCCGCCCTGGACGCGCGAAGGCGAACGCGGCGGCGATCAGCAGGGGCAGTGGCGCGGCGAGCGGCAGCAGATCAAGGGGCACGAGGCTATTCTCCGGATGCGGGCGATGAAGGTTCGTCGCCGGGATAGACCCGCGGCCAGATCAAAGAAAATTCATTGTTTTCAGTATGACGTTCGCTAAAATCGAACGATGAACGCGCTCAACTACAACCATCTCCGCTATTTCTGGGCGGTCGCGCATGACGGCAATCTGACCCGCACCGCGCAGCGGCTGAACCTGACGCAGTCGGCGCTGTCGGTGCAGATCCGCAAGCTCGAGGAGCGGATCGGCCACGCGCTGTTCGAGCGCCGCGGTCGGCAATTGCATCTCACCGAAGCCGGCCGCATCACGCTCGATCATGCCGACGCGATCTTCGCGACCGGTGAGGAGCTGATCGATACGCTGCGCAACACCGGAGTAGCGCGTCAGGCGCTGCGGGTGGGCGCACTGGCGACGCTGTCGCGCAATTTCCAGATGGCGTTTCTGCGCCCGGTGCTCGGCCGGCCCGACGTCGAACTGATTTTGCGCTCGGGAAGTGCGGCGGAGCTGTTGCAGCTGCTCGGGGCGCTGAGCCTCGACGTGGTGCTGATCAACCACGCCCCGGCGCGGGACAGCGTCAACCGGCTGGTGGTGCACCGGCTCGCCGAGCGCTCGGTCAGCCTGATCGGCACCCGCGCCCGGCTGCGGCGGAAGGGTAGTCTCGAAGACCGGCTGCGCAGCCATCCGGTGATCGTGCCGACCGCGGGCAGCAGCATCCGGATGGGCTTCGACGCGCTGGTGGCGCGGCTCGGCATCCGGCCGCAGATCGCCGCCGAGGTCGAGGACATGGCGATGATGCGGCTGCTGGCGCGGGAGGATCTCGGCCTCGCGGTGCTGCCACCGATCGTGGTCAAGGACGAGCTCGACGACGGCCGGCTGATCGAAGCCGAGCAGCTGTCCGGCATCGTCGAGACCTTCTACGCGGTGACGATCGAGCGGCGCTTTCCCAATCCGGTACTGACCAAGCTGCTGCGGGCGAAGAAGATCTAGCGGTGGAAGCGGGGCGGACCCAATGCACTTCGCCCGCGAAGCGGTGTAGCTTCGGCGAAGTCGGCGCGGCGTAGCGCGCGCGGTCTATAGAAGGCGGCAGGTCTCAACATCATGGACAAGTTTCCGGTTCTGCTCGATCTGGCTGGAACCTTCGTGTTTGCACTCAGCGGCGCGGTGGCCGGGGCGCGGCGGCGGCTCGATCTGTTCGGCGTGCTGGTGCTGGCATTCGCGGCCGGCAATGCCGGCGGCATCACCCGCGACGTGCTGATCGGTGCGGTGCCGCCGGTCGCGGTCCAGGACTGGCGCTATCTCGGGGTGTCCCTGCTCGCCGGCCTCGTCACCTTCTATCTGGTGCCGGTGATCGTGCGGATCAGCAGCGCGATCCTGATGTTCGACGCCGCGGGGCTGGCGCTGTTCGCTGTCACCGGCGCCACCAAGGCGCTGGCGCACGGGCTCAGCCCGGTGACGGCGATCGCGCTCGGCGTGGTCACCGGGATCGGCGGCGGCATGGTGCGCGACATGCTGCTGGCCGAAATACCGACCGTGCTGCGCGCCGAGCTGTATGCGGTGGCGGCGGCGATCGCCGCGGCGATCATCGTGCTCGGCCAGATGCTGCACTGGCCCGACGGGCCGGTCACCACCGCGGCACTGCTGGCGTGCTTTGCGCTGCGCGTCGCCGCGATCCGCCGCGGCTGGCGGTTGCCGGTGGCGAAGATCGAGGAGCCGGCGCCGGGCGACAAGCCGGGCGAGGGTGATTAGCGGGCGGTGATCCCGCGTCGGTGTCGCAGCCAGGAACGGAGCGTTCGCGGTCGAGTTGCATCGATCAACAGACCCGCGCCGATGAGTTCCGGGCGCGGCTTCCTCGCCACGCGGACATCAGGAGACACCGATATGAAGGGCGCCATCATTTTGTTGAGCGGCATGCTGCTCGCCACTCCCGCGGCCGCGCAATCGGCTGCGCAGGCGCCCGGCGCGCCGCCAGTCGCGATCAGCTCGACCACGGCGGGCTTCATCCAGCAGGTCGCGATCTCGGATCTGTTCGAGACCGCCTCGGCGCGGCTTGCGCTCGCCCGCGGCACCGACGCGCAGAAGCAGTTCGCGAATCAGATGCTGCAGGACCATGGTAAGACTTCAGCCGACGTCCGCCGCCTGATCGCGCAACGCGGGCTGAAGGTCGACGTCCCGAGCCAGCTCGATCCGCCGCATCAGGCGCTGCTCGACAAGCTCAACGCCACCGAAGGCGACGCCTTCGCCGCGACCTATGCCGAGCAGCAGGTGCAGGCGCATCAGCAGGCGGTGACGCTGTTCCACGGTTATGCGGGCAATGGCGACTTCCCCGAGCTGAAGCAATGGGCCGCGCAGACGCTGCCGGTGCTCGAGCATCATCTGCAGATGGCGCAGCAGCTCGGCAGCGGCAACGCCGCGACGGTCGGGACCTCGCCGGCGAAGTAAGCGCTGCGACGTGCGATCATGAGTGTGGGTATCACGTCATTGCCAAGCTCGACCCGGCAATCCATCTCCTGCGGAAAGTTCGTGCTGACGCACGCGATGGATGCGCGGGTCAAGCCCGCGCATGACGTTGGTCCGCGTGGAGAGGCTTTACGACGGCGCACGCTCGAAAGTTCGTCATTGCGAGGAGCGCAGCGACGAAGCAATCCAGGCTTAGTGCACGGAGCTCTGGATTGCTTCCCTTCGCTCGCCATGACGGTGTGGCAATTCCCCTGCGCTACGGCGCGATCCGGATGACCACTTTGCCGAGCGCGTCGCGGCCGGCGAGGGTGGTGAAGGCGGCGCGGAAATCTTCGAGCGCGAAGGCCGAGACGATCGCCGGCTTCAGTGCGCCGCTGGCGAGCAGGCGCGACAGCTCGGCGGTGCAGCGCGCCAGCACCTCCGGCTCGCGCCGCGGCAGCTGGGCGAGGTCGACGCCGAGCAGGTTGCCGCCTTTCAGCAGCGGCAGGTTGAACGGCAGCGCCGGGATGCTGCCGGCCGCGAACCCGACGACGATGTGGCGGCCGTTCCAGGCGATCGAGCGAAACGCCTCGACCGCGACCGGCCCGCCGATCGGATCGAAGATCACGTCGGCGCCGTGCCCGCCGGTCAGCGTCTTGAAGGTGTCGCGCCAATCCGGCTGGGTGTAGTCGATCACGGCGTCGGCGCCGAGCCCCAGCGCGAAGTCGCGCTTCTGCGCGGTGGATGCTCCGGCGATGACACGGGCGCCGAGCAGCTTGCCGATCTGGATCGCCGCGGTGCCGACGCCGCCGGCGGCGCCGAGCACCAGCAGGATCTCGTCCCGCTGCAGCCGGGCGCGCTCGGCCAGGGCGTAATAGGCGGTGAGGTAGTTGGCGCGGAACGAGGCGCCTTCTTCCGCCGAGACGCCGTCCGGCAGCGGCGCGACCGCTTCGGCCGGCACCACGATGTATTCGGCGAGCGCGCCGGAGCGCGCCATTCCCATCACCATCTGGCCGGGCGCGAGGTTGGCGACGCCGTCGCCGGCCGCGTCGATCACGCCGGCGAATTCCGTGCCGGGAATGAACGGCAGCGGATCCTTGGTCTGATAGCGGCCCTGTACTTTGAGGCCGTCGACGAAGCCGATGCCGACCGCCTGCACCCGGACCCGCACCGATCCCGGTGTCACCGCCGGCCGCGCGATCTGTTTCAACGCGACCTGGTCGATCGCGGCATAGTCTTCGACGACGACGGCTTTCATCAGGGGCTCGGGCGCTGGCAAGGGCGATGGTCCTTTTTCGTGTGAGGAAAAATAGGCGGGCTTTCAGCAGATCTTTTCGAACCGGAAGAAGCCGCCGTCGGGCGGCAGGCCGTCCGGTTCGGCTTGCTGTTCGAGCTCGTGCTCGTGCGGATCGGGGTGACGGTCGTTGTAGTATTCGACGATCTTGAAGCCGCATTTGTTGACGTAGAAGTGGATATTGCGGCGTTCGAAATACGGCGTGTGGGTCTGCCACACCTTGGTCTGCGGATAGCGCTGTTCGATCGCCCGCCACGCGGCGGTGCCGAGGCCGCGGCCGTGCGCCGACGTGGCGATGAAGAACAGGTCGAGCGAATTGTGCTGGGTCGAAGCGTCGATCCGCACCACCACGCCGCCGACGCGCTCACCGTTCGCGATGATGTGCAACACCTCGGCGCCCGGCGCATCGAACGATCGCTGGATGTCGCTGTCGGCTGGAATGCGCTCGCCCGGAATCGAGCCGAACTCTTCGACCACGGCGACCGCGAACGCGTCCTGCAGCTCGCGCATGAAGACGGGGAGATCCTGTTTCGCCGCGGGGTGAAGCGTGACGTGCTGGTCGGGGCGGTTCAAGCTCGAGAGCTCCTGTTGGGCTCGGTCGGCAGAGAGGCCGAGCTGGCTGCGTTGAATCGCAGCCTTCGTCCGCGATGGTGGCGCCGAGATGGCGCGGGCTCGATCGCATTTGCGCATACAGCGATCGGCGGTGCGGCGCTTGCGTTGATCCGCCGCGGGCTTGACCGCGCCGGCGCCAGCGCCAATGAAGGCGCGGTGGTCACGGCGAACGAGGGACGGGCGATGCCGCATCTGGTGATGGACTATTCGGGCGACGATCTCGGCCGCGACCGGATCGCGCCGCTGCTGGCGCAGCTCGCTGACGCCGCGGCGGCGACCGGCGTGATGCAGGCGGCCGACATCAAGGTGCGGGCGCGCGGCTTCGACGACTATCTGGTGGCGGGCAAGCGCGACAGCTTCGTGCATCTTGCCGTGTTCATGCTGGCGGGCCGAACGCCGGAGCAGAAGGTCGCGCTCAGCGTTGCGCTGCGCCAGACCCTTGTGGAGCATTGCCCGGACATCACCAGCCTCAGCGTCGACATCCGCGACATGGACCCGGAGGCCTACAAGAAGCGGCTGAAGCAGGCGTAGGGCGTTGGGGCGCGGCCTTTAGCGGCGAAGCAGCGCCATCATCTCGCGCCAATGATAGATCTGCAGCTTCGGCGCAGCGGCCCGTGCCGCCGCGATCATCGCCAGCGCGACGTCGCCGGCGTCGATGCCGCGATAGCGATCGGCGGCGCCGCGCAGCAGCGGGTTGATGATGTGTGCGAGCGCGATGAACAGCCGCTCCACCGGGCGGTGCTCGGCGCGCTCGCCCATCAGCATCGACGGGCGGAAGATCGCGGTGCGCGGAAAGCCCAGCGCGATGATGTCGCGCTCGGCCTCGCCCTTGGTGCGGAGATAGAACGAGCGCGAGGCGGCGTCGGCGCCGACCGCGGTGACCAGAAACACCGCCTGCGCGCCGGCCTCCCGCGCGATCCGCGCGGCCGCGACCGGATAGTCATGGTCGATCTTGTAGTACGCAGCTTCGTCCGGCGTCTGCTTGCGCGTGGTGCCGAGCGCGATGAACACCTCGTCGGCTGTCAGCTGCGCGGCCAGCGCCGGCAGCCGGTCGAGGTCGCCAATCAGCACCGTCAGCTTCGGATCGCTGAAGGTCAGCGGCCGCCGCACCACCGCGATCACCCGCGCATAGTCGGCGGCGTCCAGCAGTCCGCGCAGCAGCTGCGAACCGATCAAGCCGGTCGCGCCGAACATCAGCGCGGTTTTCAGGGCGGAGCTATCGCCGGATGTGGTCATGTGCGACAGGATGGCACAGGCGCGTGGCGGACCGCAACGCCAAGCCGCACAGCATCGGCGGCGACGGTCAAAGCGAAGGTTTCTCAGAAACAGTTTCCAGCGCCATTCGGGACGCGCGGTGAAGGACGCTACGCCGATCGGCCGAAAGCGATGTCACTTGGCTAAAATTGTATCGAGTGCGTGGTGGATTTAGATAGCGGATAGAGGCACAACACGCGGACTTTAGTGTGCGAGGACGCGACGTTCGAGATGCAGGGTTCGGTTGTCAGAGTCACGTTGTCCCTGATCGGGCCGGGCATCATCAGCGTGTTCGGCATCGCGTTTCTTGCGGCCTGGAGCTACGACCGGCGGCGGCCGTATCTCGTCCTTCTGGCCGCTGCGTGTGCGCTGTTCGCGCTCGGTGCGTCGAGCCAGATTCTCTATTGGCCGCGCGACACTGGCCTCAACGCGATGGTGTCGGGCGCACTCTACACCTGCGCGGTCATCGCGGCCGTCGAAGGCGTGCTGAGCCGGTCGGGCAGGGCGTTCGGCTTGTGGATCGATATCGCGATCTTCGCCGCGTTTTCCCTGGCGCTCTGGTACTTCTTCTACGTCGATCGCAGTCTGCTGGCGCGGATCTACGTGCAGAATTTCGGCTACGGACTTCTGCTGTGCGTCGCCGCGCTGCGGCTTTCGCAGCTCAGACGCGGCCGCGTGGTCGACCGCATCCTGTTCTGGACGCTGTTTCTGTTCGGGCTCCACTTCTTTCCGCGCACCGTGTTCACGGTCGGCGTGTCGCCGCCGGCAGGTGAACCCGCTTTCGCCGACTCCGTGTTCTGGCAGACGCTGCAATTGTCGCTCGCCGTCCTCGGCGCAGCGTCGGCGATGGCCACCTTGGCCGCGGCGGTGTCCGACCTGATCGATGATCTGCGCCGCGAGCGCGATCTCGACCATCTGACCGGACTGCTCAACCGCCGTGGCTTCGAGACCGAGATCGCGGCTCCGATGCGCCGCGCGCCCGAAGGCGGGGCGCTGATCCTGTGCGACGTCGACCATTTCAAATCGATCAACGACACGTTCGGTCACGACGTCGGCGACGTGGTGCTGCAGGAGATTGGGACGATCCTGCGCAGAACCGCCCGCAAGGGCGATCTGGTCGGCCGCTGGGGCGGTGAGGAGTTCGCCGTGTTCCTGCCGGACGCTTCGCGCTCCGATGCCGCCGAATGCGCCGAGCGGCTTCGCCAGACCATCGCGAACAGCCGCATTCCCGGTCTGGACGATAGATCAGTGACCGCGAGCTTCGGGGTGGCGACGATCCACGAAGCCGGCGACTGGGCGGCGCTGTACAAGCTGGCGGACAGTCGGCTTTATGTGGCGAAGGCATCGGGCCGCGACCGCACCGTCGATCGCGGGATGTCGGCCGAAAGATCGCCGCGCGAACCAGTCGCGTAGCCCGGATCAGCGAAGCGATAGCCGGGAGCGGCATCTCGGCGGCCCGACCACTGCCGGCCGTCGCTGCGCATTCGGAACAGCGCTGCACGCACTAGGCGCGGCTCGCCGCGTAGGTCGGGATCACACTGTCACGGGATCACACTGTCAAACAGCCACGGCGTCGCGATCTCGCGGCTCTGCCGAGCCCGAGCTTTGCGCCCGTCGTCATCGCGACGAGGGGCGGGGGCGCGCCGCTTGGCGCAAAGTTGGTGGTTGGATCGCGATGGCTTGCGAACCATCGCGCGACGCCGTCACGGCGCGCCCACCAGCGGCGATCTTTTGGCATCGGGACCGTTCTTCCGGGCGCGGGGAGCACGGGGATTTCTCCCGCCTCGTTCCGTCCCGTCCAGCCACGCGAGGGGCAGCCGCTCATAGTAGCGGCGGACGGCGACCTTCTGCCTCCCGGACGATCGGCTTGCGAGGCCGCTCGCGCAGGACGCCGCGTCAGGCCCGGCGCCGCTGCACCATGCAGCCTCGCCAAACCCTCACCGGCCGGTCTCCCAGCCGGCGATCTGTCCCGCTCAACGACGCCTCGCGAAGCGCCCCTCACGGACAGGACGACGCGGACTATAATCCTTGTAGGAATATTGTCAAGCGGCATGGCCCGTAGCCCGGATGAGCGCAGCGATATCCGGGAGCAGCATGTCAGTGGTGCGAAGAGTCCCGGGTGTCGCTGCGCTCACCCGGGCTACGCTTTCTTTTCCAATCCACAGGACGCCGACGGGCAGGGAGCCGACCTTGGCATCGGCTGACGCATGCGTCATCATGCGAGAATGAAGGCTACACACAGTACCACCGGCATCGCGCTTCCGCGGATCTGACGCTGGAAGCTGCAGCAGGCGATCGCCCGGATCGCTCGCTGTCGGTCACCTGAGAAAGCTCGGGTGAGCCATCGCCGCATGCGCGGCTTGCGAACCATTGGTCCTCACGATGCATAACGTCTTCGAAAGCCCGTTCAAGGGCATCACGCTCGATCGCCTGGTCACCAACCCGAATATCCGGGTCGGCCGCTACAGCTACTATTCGGGCTATTATCACGGTCACGGCTTCGACGACTGCGCCCGCTTTCTTCTGCCGGACGACGGTGTCGACAAGCTCGTGATCGGTTCGTTCTGCTCGATCGGCTCGGGCGCGGCCTTCATCATGGCCGGAAACCAGGGGCATCGCAGCGACTGGATCAGCACCTTCCCGCTCTTCTGGATGCCCGAAATGCCAGCCTTCGCCGGCGCGGCGAACGGATTCCAACCCGCCGGCGACACGGTGATCGGCAACGATGTCTGGATCGGCACCGAAGCCATCGTCATGCCCGGCGTCAGAATTGGCGACGGCGCGGTGATCGGCGCGCGGGCTGTGGTGTCGGATGACGTCGAGCCGTACGCCATCGTCGGCGGCAACCCCGCGAAGGTGATCCGGAAGCGGTTTGGCGATCCCGACATCGCGCGGCTGCTCGAGCTTCGCTGGTGGGACTGGAGCGACGACGACCTGAGAGCTGCGATGCCGATCCTGACCAGCGGTGACGTTGCGGCCCTTCACCGGCACAGGCAGACGGCCGTCCAATCCGTCGCATAGCTAGTGCCGTAGCCCGGATGAGCGCAGCGACATCCGGGAGCAGCATTTCAGCGGCGCGAAGAGCCCCGGGTGTCGCTGCGCTCACCCGGGCTACGCTGATCCACTCTGCGGGCTTCGGGCTTTGCTTGCCCGTCCAACCTCACCGCCGTCATTCCGGGGCACGCCGCCTTGCGGCGTGAACCCGGAATCTCACGGCACCTTGGTGAGGGCCAAAGGTCACCGCATTGCCATCTCGCAAGCACAGGGAGTATGGAATTTCGGGCTCGCGCTCCGCGCGCCCCTGAATGACGAGCAAGGAGGTCCGATGAGTGCATCATCCGGCTATCTGGCGCTGGTCTACAAGGACAGCGACACCTCCTACGGCGTCGCCTTTCCCGACGTGCCCGGCTGCATCTCGGCCGGCGACACCTTCGAGCAGGCGATCGACAACGCTGCCGAAGCGCTAGGTGGTCATCTCGCATTGCTGCGTGCCGACGGCGATCCGATCCCGCAGCCACGCAGCATCGAGCAGTTGCGCGACGACCCGGAGTTCGTCGCGGACGCCGCCGATGCCGTGGTGGCGTTCGTTCGCCCGCAGGCGGAGCGAGCGGCGGCGGAGTGACGAGCGCGTAGGGCGCAATAGCGAAGCGTATTGCGCCGCCGAGGTGGATCGGCGGATTACGCAGCGCTAATCCGCCCTACGAGCTAAGCCGCAGTTTCCGATGTTTGCGTCACGTCGCCACGGCCTGCCAGGAGGCCGGCGATCGAGATATCCTCGTCGAGCGCGTCCCAATGCAGGCCGACGCGGCTCAATTCCACCTGTGCGCGCTCGGCCGGGGGCGCCCGCAACAGCCGCGGAAACCACGCCAGCGGCACGCCAAGGGTGCGACCGTCCGACAACTCGACCCACATCGTGTGATCGTCAAAACGGACGCTGGTGGCCGAAATGGTCATGCCATGCTCTCAGGATCAGGTAGCGGTTCTCCGCGATGGCGACCATCGTAATCCTGCAATTCGGAAATGCGAAGCGCCTTAAGGGGGGGCGGCGTATCAGCAGGCGACGAATCCCGGGTGTCGCTGCGCTCACCCGGGCTACGCTCGCTGAGCTAGTCCCGTAGCCCGGATGAGCGAAGCGACATCCGGGGGGCAGCATCTCGGCGGTGCAAAGAGTCCCGGGTATCGCTGCGCTCACCCTAGCGACGCTTGCTAAGAGGGTTTTCCTATTAGTAAGTCGTTCAAGATGCCGACCAAGGTGTTGTAAGAATCGGTCCCTCGAAGGCGCATTTCCGACGCGATCCGACGCTTTACACGCAGCAGGTCCCCCTTAATGTGCCCGGCCTTTCGTAGCTCTTCCAGCAACAGCTTTCCATTGCAGAGGTTTCGCCAGTCGTCGTCCCACAACGCTTTCAGTTCTTCGAATTTGCCGTCGTACATCTTTGCGTAGAGTTCAGCGAATCCTTTAGTTCGCAGGTCCCGGAAGCTGTTCTCGAAGATTTCGATACGAGACCAGATGGCGTCCGCCGCAGCTCTGGGAGCCTTGTCGATTGCCTTCATATCAAAGCAAATATTCTCAAGCCCAAGCTCTCTGAAAACACTGCGAGCTGCAACAACCTCAAGCTGAGATATGGCGTGTTTCTTCATTGTATTCGTTGTTTCAGTGAGATTGCTGAATGGGGAGTCCGAAAGCTCCTTATCCCTCGAGATGTCCGTCAATATCTCTGCATCGAGTAAGTAATTTTCAAGGCAATACCGTTGGAGTTGCCGCATCTTTACTAATAATGAATCGCGGAGGTTCGATGGCTTTCCATCGTGATCGAACAAAAAGTAGTGGAGGCCGATTTCGTCGCCCCTACATTCGGCAGCCTGGAGTTCTTTAATATCGCTCTCGATCTGGCTGCGTCCGCCAAGTTGTTTGACTTTGTATCTTCGTACTATGTCGTCAAATCCAGATCGTAATATCTCGGCATCGTGAATCCCCTCAACTGAAATCGTGCCTTTGTACAGGAGGGCTTCGCTTTCGGAACTGCCTAGCCGCCGGAGGGCGTCTCGGATTTCGCCCTGGTCTTGCTGTCTAACCCGAGCCAGAGTTCGTCCATTTCTGAGGTGATAGAGTGCGCAGTCATTCCGATCGAGTGCGCCAGCCAATATTTCTGCAGAGTGGGAGCAGATAATCGATTGCATATTCTTCTTGAGGGAAAATTCTTCAACAAGGAATTGTAGTAGGTCATGACAAACTGCGGGATTGAGATGTAGTTCGGGTTCGTCAAGCAGGATCATGCCGTTGTCGGCTATGCTTTGCGCGATTAACAGGGTGGTGAGAATTAGGCCTTTCTCGCCGCTGCTCAGTCCGTCGATATCGAATTGGCGCTGAGAATCGACGTCAATAATCGGTATTGACAGCATTCCGATGGAGTTGACGCCGATGTTGCCGAGAGCTCGTCCTTTCAGTACGCGATCAAATATAAGTCGGAACTGCTCGGAAAGCAGAATTCGTCCCTCGGGGTGTCCAATGATGGTGCTGAAGATCATGTTCTTCAGTCGATTATATTTAAGTTGAGGCTGTGAATTGTACGATTCAAGCTGCTGATTAGTATCGGCCATTCCTAGCTGAACTGGTTGCTCGCCAATCGGCATGGCTCTATCGGCCGGAAAGTATGAAAATATGGTCCGCGTAGGGTCAAGACTCTGCTCTAGAGTCGCGTAGAGTATTTGTTGGGTCGGGTTTTCTCCAGAAACCGTGCCTGATGCGTAATCGATATTTAGATTGAGGTGTATTTCCTTGGTTGCTGACAGCTTTGCAATTTCGGATGCTATTTGTTCGGAGGCGTGGCTGAGGGCTGCTCGTCCCTGGGGTGATTGCAGGTAAGGCATGGCCTGGGCAACGGTGGCCTGTGCGAGGCCGGCATTGTGTAGCGCGACGCGTGGAGGGATTGTGGGTTTAAGTGCCTCAATAGTGGAGATTTCCGAATCTTCAACGCGAAATGTACACCGCACGGAGGTGGATTTTGCCGTATCACTTGCCGCGGCCGATGCTTGAATGCTCTGCGGAATATGGGGGGAGGCAAGGCCTAGCGAAATGAGTGTCTGCACTGTTTCCGATGTGGTGCGTGGTGCTAGGACGCTTTTCGCAAGCCGAATTGCTTCTAGAATTGTGGTCTTTCCAACTGCGTTGGGGCCGATGATGACGTTTGTAAGCTTCTCAAATTCGACGTCGATCTCTTCGATTGCTCGAAAATTCGTGATACGTAGTTTGCGTAGATGCATAATATGGCTCGCTGTTAATGCGCGGAAGTATTCGCTAGTCTAGATATGCGCGGCAAGAGAGTATGTGTTAGTCGCTCTTTGGGGTTTATACAAAAGAAGCCGGGTTTTGGCCCGGCTGCTTCTGTTCTGTTAGAGATAATTTTGGTGGCGCGCCTATTTGCGCTTTGGGGCTAACTGCACCCCGTCGTCGACCCGCACGTATCACACTTCATACAAGTCCCGTTCCGCACCAGCGTGAAGTTGCCGCACTCCGAGCACATCTCGCCTTCGTAGCCCTTGGCTTTGGCTTCGGCGCGGCGTTCGGCTTTGGTCGGGGCGGCCTGGGTCGCGGCGGTGGTGGCTTTGCTCCACTGCAGCGCTTCCAGCTTTTCGGTCGGCGACAGATCCGTCTGCACTTCCTGCTTCAGCGCGGTGGCGCCTTCGAGGGCGTCGCCGACGCGGGAGGAGGCGAGTGCGGTGACGGTCGGCGCGGCGCCGGCCGGGGCGTTGCGCGGCGTCGTCTCCGCCGGGTGGGCGGGGGTGCTGCGCATCACCACCAGATTGTCGGTGCGCGACCGGGTCAGGCCCTTGGACAGATACTTGGTCGCCGCCGCGGGGCCGGCGATCACGCCGCCATCCGGCACCTTGCCTTCGTCGACGCCCTTGCCGATGGCATCGAAGCCGGTCTCGGTCGGATCGACATGGGCGAGGTCGAACCGGCCCATGTAGCTCACCGCCAGCTCGCGGAACACGTAGTCGAGGATCGAGGTGGCGTACTTGATCGAGTCGTTGCCCTGGACGGGGCCGGCCGGCTCGAACCGGGTGAAGGTGAAGGCGTCGACATATTCTTCGAGCGGCACGCCGTATTGCAGGCCGAGCGAGACCGCGATGGCGAAGTTGTTGATGAAGGACCGCAGCGCCGCGCCTTCCTTGTGCATGTCGATGAAGATCTCGCCGAGGCGGCCGTCATCATATTCGCCGGTGCGCAGGTAGACCTTGTGGCCGCCGACCACCGCCTTCTGGGTGTAGCCCTTGCGGCGATCCGGCATCTTCTCGCGCTCGCGCATCACCACGATGCGCTCGACCAGACGCTCGACCACCTTCTCGGAGACGTGCGCGGCGCGGGCGGCCATCGGCTTGTCGAGGAAGGTGTCGATGTCCTCGTCCTCGTCGTCGTCCGCGATCAGCTGCGCGTTCAGCGGCTGCGACAGCTTGGAGCCGTCGCGGTACAGCGCGTTGGCCTTGAGCGCGAGCTTCCACGACAGCATGTAGGCGGACTTGCAGTCCTCCACCGTGGCGTCGTTCGGCATGTTGATGGTCTTGGAGATTGCACCGGAGATGAACGGCTGCGCCGCGGCCATCATCCGGATGTGGCTCTCGACCGACAGATAACGCTTGCCGATCTTGCCGCACGGATTGGCGCAATCGAACACCGCGTAGTGCTCGGGCTTCAAATGCGGCGCACCTTCGACCGTCATCGCGCCGCAGATGTGGATGTTGGCGGCCTCGATCTCGCGCTTGGTGAAGCCGAGCGCAGTGAGGAGGTCGAAGTTCGGCTGCGCGATCTGCTCGGCTTCGATCTTGAGGACGTCCTTGAGGAAGTCCTCGCCGAAGGTCCACTTGTTGAAGGCGAACTTGATGTCGAACGCGGTCGGCAGCGCCTTCTCGACCTTGGCGAGCGCTTCATCGGTGAAGCCCTTGGCCTTCAGGGTCGAGGCGTTGATGGCCGGCGCATTCGACAGCGAGCCGTGGCCGACGGCGTAGGCCGAAATCTCTTCGATCTGGTGCTCCGGATAGCCGAGCACGCGCAAGGCGGCCGGCACGGCGCGGTTGATGATCTTGAAGTAGCCGCCGCCGGCCAGCTTCTTGAACTTCACCAGCGCGAAGTCGGGCTCGATGCCGGTGGTGTCGCAGTCCATCACCAGGCCGATGGTGCCGGTCGGCGCGATCACGGTGACCTGGGCGTTGCGGTAGCCGTGCTGCTCGCCGAGTTCGAGCGCCTTGTCCCAGGCCGCCTTGGCGTGGGCGACGGCGTCCGGGATCGGGCAGCCGGCATGGTCGAGCGGCACCGGGTTGACCGACAGCGCCTCATAGACCCGGGTCTCGCCATGCGCGGCGCGGCGGTGATTGCGGATCACGCGCAGCATATGGTCGGCGTTCTTCTTGTAGCCGGGGAAGGCGCCGAGCTTGGCGGCCATCTCGGCCGAGGTCGCATACGCGGTGCCGGTCATGATGGCGGAGAGGGCGCCGCACAGCGCGCGGCCTTCCTTGGAGTCGTACGACAGACCCATGGTCATCAGCAGGCCGCCGATATTGGCGAAGCCGAGGCCGAGGGTGCGGAATTCGTAAGACAGCTCGGCGATCTGCTTGGACGGGAACTGCGCCATCAGCACCGAGATTTCGAGCACCACGGTCCACAGCCGGCACAGATGCTCGTAGGCGTCGAGGTCGAAGCGGTTGGCGCCGACGTCGTAGAATGCCAAGAGGTTCGCCGAGGCGAGGTTGCAGGCGGTGTCGTCCAGGAACATGTATTCCGAGCACGGATTGGACGCGCGGATGTCGCCGGACGCCTTGCAGGTGTGCCAGTCGTTCATCGTGGTGTTGAAGTGCAGGCCGGGATCGGCGCTGGCCCAGGCCGCGGTGCCGATCTTCTCCCACAGGTCGCGGGCCTTCAGCGTCTTCACCACCTTCTTGTTGGTGCGGGCGGTGAGGTGCCAGTCGCCGTCGGTCTCGACCGCGCGCAGGAAGTCGTCCTTCAGCGACACCGAGTTGTTGGAGTTCTGGCCGGCGACGGTGAGGTAGGCCTCAGAGTCCCAGTCGGTGTCGTAGATCGGGAAGTCGATCTCCTTGTAGCCCTGCTTGGCGAACTGGATGACGCGCTTGATCATCGCGTCGGTCACCAGCGCGCGGCGCGCCAGCTTGACCTCGCGGCGCAGGGCCGGGTTCTTCTCCGGATCGAAGCAGTCGTCGCCCGAGCCCTGGCAGTTGACGCAGGCCTTCAGGATCGCCTTGAGGTGCTTCTGGTTGACCTTGGAGCCGGTGACGAGAGCGGCGACCTTCTGCTCCTCCTTCACCTTCCAGTCGATATAGGCCTCGATGTCCGGGTGATCGACGTCGACCACCACCATCTTGGCGGCGCGGCGGGTGGTGCCGCCGCTCTTGATGGCGCCGGCGGCGCGGTCGCCGATCTTCAAGAAGCTCATCAGGCCGGAGGACTTGCCGCCGCCCGACAGCCGTTCGCCTTCACCGCGCAGCCGCGAGAAGTTGGAGCCGGTGCCCGAGCCATACTTGAACAGCCGCGCCTCGCGGACCCACAGGTCCATGATGCCGCCGTCGTTGACGAGGTCGTCCTCGATGCCCTGGATGAAGCAGGCGTGCGGCTGCGGGTGCTCGTAGGCCGACTTCGACTTGGTCAGCTTGCCGGTCTTGTAGTCGACGTAGTAGTGGCCCTGGCCGGGACCGTCGACGCCATAGGCCCAATGCAGGCCGGTGTTGAACCACTGCGGCGAGTTCGGCGCCACCATCTGCATCGCCAGCATGTAGCGCAGCTCGTCGAAGAACGCGCGGGCATCGTCCTCGCTCGAGAAGTAGCTGCCCTTCCAGCCCCAATAGGTCCAGCAGCCGGCGAGGCGGTCGAACACCTGCTTGGCGGAATGCTCGGAGGTGTAGCGCTCGCTCTCGGGCAGGGCGGTGAGGGCGTCGGTGTCGGCGACCGAGCGCCACAGCCACGACGGCACGCTCTCTTCTTCGACCTTCTTCAAGCGCGCGGCGACGCCGGCTTTACGGAAATACTTCTGCGCCAGCACGTCGGAGGCGACCTGCGACCAGAATTCCGGCACCTCGACATTCTCGAGGCGGAACACCACCGATCCGTCCGGATTGCGAATCTCGCTGGTCGTCAGCCTGAACGCGATGTCCGCGTAAGGAGACTGGCCGTCCTTGGTGTAGCGCCGTTCGATCTTCATCTCGTGCCCCGTTCAAGTCGCCCGAACCCCCGCCTTGGGTGGCCCAGGAAGTTGCTAGATGGACGAACCTTGTTCGCCCGGCGAGCCGTGACCCGGCTCCATCTGTTTTCGCGGGCAGAGGCGACGGCCGCATTTTTTGCAGCCGGACACTCCACCCAACATAACGCCCCATGTCGCTTTGCGAGCCGTTTTGCCGGCCCGTCGGAATGCGCCCCAACGGTCGATTTAGGAGCAGACGACGCCTCGCCCCGCTGCCGCTGTGGCCGTCGGAGGTGGTCGGTCTGGACCCTTCTGGGAAACGTCCGGCGGGACAAAAACACTCCCTCGCTGGACGGCCCTGAAGCTAGGCCGACTCCGTCCGACCCGTCAAGCAATAGTGCGGGTTCCTGAATCAAATACTAAATGTGGTGGATTAGGGTGGAAAACAGGGGCCGCGGCTCGCCCTGACCCGGTCAAGTATCGGTGAGTCCTCAGAGATTCCAAAGATCAAAAACGCGGCGCGGCGCCGCCGATCGCGGCTGCACCCGCTGTTCACAGGACAGGTATTTTTTCGCTCCAGGGGCTTGCCAAACCCGACTCAGGAGAGACGGCCTAAAGGTGTCTGATTACGGGTGGCGCCGGCCACCCAACACCTGCATTCTGTGCGCTCCTCCTGCCGGGTTTTCCATGTCCGATCCTTCTCCGATTCCCGCGCGCGGCCGCATCGCGTCCGGCGGCCTGGTGTTCCTGACCGTGACCACGGTGGCTTGGGGCCTGAGCTGGCCGGTCACCAAATATCTGATCGCGCAGTGGCCGCCGCTGCCGCTGCGCGGCCTGACCGGGATTGCCGGCTCGCTGGCGCTGTTCGGCTATGCGGCGCTGCGCGGCGACAGCCTGGCGGTGCCGCGCGACCAGCGGCTGCGGCTGGTGGTGTCGGCGTTCTTCAACGTCACGCTATGGATGGCGGTAATGGGGCTGGCGCTGTTGTGGCTGCCAGCCGGCGAGACCGCGGTGATCGCCTACACCATGCCGGTGTGGACCGCGCTGCTCGCCTGGCCGCTGCTCGGCGAGCGGCTGACGCTGCGGCGCGTGGCGGCGCTGGCGCTGGCGTTCGGCGGCATCGCGGCGCTGATGGGCGCGGCGGGCTTCGCCGCCAGCATGACGAAGCTGCCCGGCATCTTGCTGGCGCTCACCGGCGCGCTCGGCTTCGCGCTCGGCACCATCTTCCTGAAGCGGTTTCCGATCGCGCTGCCCGGCGCCACGTCGGCGGCGTGGCAGATCGGGTTCGGCTGCATTCCGGTGGCGGTGATCGGGCTCGCGTTTGAGATCCCGCACGCTTCGGTGCTGACGCCGCTCGGCTGGGCCGGGCTGGTGTATCTCGTCGTGATCCAGTTCTGCGTCGCTTACGTCTGCTGGTTCGCCGCGTTGCAGCGGCTGCCTGCATCGGTCGCGGCGATCGGCACCATGGCAACGCCGGTGATCGGCGTGATCGCCTCGGCGGTCGCGCTGCACGAGCCGCTCGGCGTCGGCCAGATCGCCGCGCTGGTGATGACGCTGACCGGCGTGGCGCTGGCGACGCGGTCCTGATCCACGGCAATTGCCGGTGGACCGCGCCGCGCACGGCCTGATACAAAATGCCGTCGCCGCCATCTCACGAGCGGCGCGGACAACGAACAAGACCCCAGGGGCATGAAATGACGTCCAACACGAAGAAGCTGCTGGTGACGGAATCGTTGTCGCAGCGGGGCAGGGCGCTGATCGCCGCACGCGGCGATATCGAGATGATCGAATTTCCCAACATGATCTCGGCGGAGGATTTCGACGCGCTGCTGCGCGCCGAGGCGCCGGTGCACGGCGTCGCGCTCGGCGCCACAAGGTTCGGCGAGCGCGAACTCGATGCGGCGCAGGAGATGCGCGTGGTGGCACGGATCGGCGTCGGCTTTGACGCGATCGACGTGCCGGCGCTGAACAAGCGCAAGGTGCCGCTGATGACTGCGGGCACGGCGAATTCGCCGTCCGTCGCCGAGCAGGCGCTGTTCATGATGTTGACGCTGGCCAAGCGCGGCGCCGAGCTGCACGCGCTGGTGAAGACCGGCGCCTGGGCGACGCGGCTCGGGCTGCTGCCGTTCGATCTGTTCGGCAAGACGGTGCTGATCGTCGGCTTCGGCCGGATCGGCACCCGCACCGCCAAGCGCTGCCTGGCGATGGAAATGACCGTGCTGGTGTACGATCCTTACGTGCCCGCGGCAGCGATCGAAGCGGCCGGCTGCAAGGCAGTGGACGATCTCGCCGCGGCGCTCGCCGACGCCGATTTCGTCAGCCTGCACTGCCCGAAGACGGCGGAGACCACCGGGCTGTTCGACGCGGCGCTTCTGTCGAAGATGAAGCCGACCGCGTACCTGATCAACACCGCGCGCGGCGGCATCGTGGTCGAGCAGGCGTTGTACGAGGCGCTGCTCGCGGGCAAGCTCGCCGGCGCCGGGCTCGATGTGTTCGAGCAGGAGCCGCCGCCGCACGGCCACAAGCTGTTCGATCTGCCCAACGTGATCATCGCGCCGCACGTCGCCGGCGTCACCCGCGAAGCGCTCGACCGGATGGGCGAGCAGACCGCCCGCAACATGCTGAGCGTGCTCGACGGCGATCCGATCCGCGTCAACGTCGTCAATCAGGACGTGCTCGGTTAGTTGGACGCTCGGCGTTCATCACCTTAGCGCGCGTCGTTGCGAGCACCCGGATCGGCGCTCCGCGCCGTCCGAGCACAGGCTCCGCGAAGCAATCCAGGGCCGCAAGTCCGAGATTGGATTGCTTCGTCGCTTCGCTCGCAATGCCGCCTCAAAGATCATTGCATCATCACCAAAACAAGATTCGGGGAGAGGTCCATCATGGCGTTCAAGGAGTACGGCGATTACGACGGCGTCGGGCTCGCCGAACTGGTCCGCAGTAAGCAGGTCACCCCTGCCGAATTGCTCGACGAAGCGATCGCGCGGACCGATGCGCTCGATCCCGAGCTGAATGCGGTGGTGGTGCGGCACGACGACTACGCGCGCAAGCAGATCGAAGCCGGCCTGCCACAGGGGCCGTTCACCGGCGTGCCGTTTCTGTTGAAGGATCTCGATCTGCTCGCCGGCACGCGCACCACTTTCGGCGCCAGCCTCTACAAGGATTTCGTCGCGCCCCACACCGGCACGCTGGCGGGACGGTTTCTCGCTGCCGGCGTGACGATCTTCGGCAAGAGCGCCAGCCCGGAATTCGGCCTGATGCCGACCACGGAGTCGCGGCTGCATGGGCCGACCCGCAATCCGTGGAATATTGATCACTCCTCGGGCGGCTCGTCGGGCGGTGCTGCGGCGGCCGTCGCCGCGCGCATCCTGCCGGTGGCGCATGCCAGCGACGGCGGCGGCTCGATCCGGATTCCGGCCTCCGCCTGCGGCGTGTTCGGGCTGAAGCCGACGCGGGCACGCAATCCAATCGGGCCGGATCGCGGTGAGGGCTGGGGCGGCTTCGCCTGCGGTCACGTCGTAAGTATCAGTGTCCGTGATAGTGCGGCGATGCTCGATGCGCTGCACGGCCCGGAGCCATCGAGCCCTTACGTTGCGCCGCCGCCCGAGCGTCCGTTCGCTGAGGAAGTCGCGCGTGAACCGGGGCGGCTGCGGATCGCGTTCACCGACCGCTCGACCTATGGCGATGCGATCGATCCGGAAGTCGCGGCGGCGGTGCGTGATACCGCAAGGTTACTCGAAGGCCTCGGTCACCATGTCGAAGAACGCGCGCCGGTGCTACCTGCCGATCCGGCGCAAGTGATCGCCACCATCGTTGCCTGCAACACCGGCCTTGCGGTGCAGCTCGCCGAACAGACAGTCGGCCGCGCCATGACCGAGCGCGACTTCGAAGTGCTGACGCTGGCGTCGGCCGCCAATGCACGCAAAGCGAGCGGTGTCGATTATTGCGCGGCGCAGCTCGCCGCGTTCCAGATCTCACGCGCGATGGCTGATTTCTTCGCCAACGTCGATGTGTTTGTGTCGCCGACACTTTGCACACTGCCGCTGCGGATCGGCGAGATCGATACCATGGCGCATGACCTTTCCGGGATCAGCCCGACGCTGCGTCGGTATATTCCGGGCACGAGCCTGTCTAATATGTCCGGACAACCGTCGATGTCGGTGCCGCTGGCCTGGAGTGCGAGCGGCCTGCCGATCGGCCTGATGTTCGCAGGCCGGTTCGGTGACGAAGCCACGCTGTTGCGTCTTGCTGCGCAGCTGGAGCGTGAACGGCCGTGGAAAACTCGGCGTCCACCGGTCTGTGCCTCGACATAGCCACACAAAATAGAAACCAGCGACCATTGTCTGCGTTGACGTGTTCGGCCTTGGTGTTGTCTTCAGGCCGACTAGAGGAGCTTTGTATTGACTGCCAACGACCCGACCGATGAAGCGCTTGCGGCGATCGCGAGCATCTTCGAAAAGCCCGACGCCAAGGCGGAGGCGCGAGACGAAGTGGTGCCGGAGGAGGGCTCGCCCTCTGTCCCGCCGTCGTCCGATGCCGACGCGCAGGGCGACGAGCCTGTTGCGGCCGAGGCGATATCTGACAGCGATGCCTCCGACTCCGAGTCCGTCGCTGACCCGGTGAAGGCGACCGACGAGGCCGCCTCCGCAGCGGCGCCGGAGCCCGACGACGGCGACGACGATCTCGAACACTATACGCGCGAGGGCCCGGGGCCGCTGGATGCGCTCCGCTTCAAATGGCGCATGCGCCGCGACGATCGTGGTTATTTCGTCGACGAGACCATCGGCGCCAGCGTGCATCCGATTTCCAGCGGGCCGATGTCGCGTGCCGACGCCATCGCCTTCATCGAGGCCCGCGACCAGGAGACCCGGCGCCGGTTCGAGGCACTGCGCCACGAGATCGTGATGGGCCCGTCGGAGCGGGGCTATGACGAGGACAGTGACGAGCTCGACGACGCGCGCTAAGCAAGGGCCGCGCTGAGCCGGCCTGTGGTCCCACCGCCTGCGGCCGCCCGTGCGCCGCATAATCCACCACCTGCGGCGGTCAAACGACGGCAGCGCCCGCTCTGCGGCAAGCTGCCGCACCACCAGGACTAGATCAATGTACCAGAGCCTTGAAGCCG
Source organism: Rhodopseudomonas sp. BR0G17 (assembly GCF_010907025.1). Taxonomy (NCBI): domain Bacteria; kingdom Pseudomonadati; phylum Pseudomonadota; class Alphaproteobacteria; order Hyphomicrobiales; family Nitrobacteraceae; genus Rhodopseudomonas; species Rhodopseudomonas sp. BR0G17. The sequence continues at coordinate 74,025 of NZ_QUML01000006.1, forward strand.
ACCTGCGTTCACTTGCGGATGCGGGGCGGCGACGCAAGCTCCAGCCGCGCGCCGGCGTCGACTTCACGTCCAACGATTACCTCGGCCTCGCCGAGTCCGACGAACTCCGCCAAGCCGCCGCCGATGCGATCGCGCGCGGCGTGCCGGTCGGAGCCGGCGGTTCGCGCTTGCTGCGTGGTAATCACGAAGAGCACGAAGCGCTCGAAGCGGAAGCGGCCGATTACTTCGGTGCGGAGAGTGCGCTGTATCTCGGTGGCGGCTTCAGCGCCAACCATGCGATCTTCGCGACGCTGCCGCAGCGCGGCGACCTCGTGCTTTACGACGAACTGATCCACGCCAGCGTGCACGAAGGCATGCGGCGTGGCCGCGCGACCTGTGAAAGCGTGCCGCATAGCGACATCGACGCCTTCGATAAGCGGCTGCGGCAATGGCGAGCAGGCGGTGGTCGTGGCCGCGCCTTGATCGCGGTCGAAAGCGTATACAGCATGGATGGCGACAGCCCGCGGCTCGACGAGCTGGTCGCGGTGGCGGATCGGCACGACGCCATCCTGGTGATCGACGAGGCGCATGCTACCGGCGTCTGCGGACCGGAGGGGCGGGGGCTGGCTGCCTCATTCGAGGGCCGAACCAACGTGATCACGCTGCATACCTGCGGCAAGGCGCTCGGCACCATGGGCGGCTTCGTGCTCGGCCCGAAGATCGTGCGCGACTTCCTGGTCAACCGGGCGCGGCCGTTCATCTTTGCCACCGCGCCGTCGCCGCTGATCGCTGCGGTAACGCGGGCGGCGCTCGACATCAGCCGCAACCGGCCGGAGCGGCGGGAGCGGCTCGCGTCGCTGGTCGCGTTCGCGGATCGCGAGCTGAAGCAGCGCTGCGGCATCACCTCGTCCGGCTCGCACATCCTGCCGATCATCGTCGGCGCCAACGCCACCGCGGTGGCGCTGGCGGCATCGCTGCAGCGGCGCGGCTTCGATGTCCGCGCGATCCGGCCGCCGACGGTGCCCGAAGGCACTGCGCGGCTGCGCATCGCGCTCAGCGCCAATCTGTCGGAAGACGTGATCGCCTCGCTGTTCGCGGCGCTCGCCGAAGACATGAGGGCGGCGGCATGAGCGCGCGGATCATCGTCACCGGCACCGACACCGGGATCGGCAAGACCGTGTTTGCCGCCGCGCTCGCCGGCGCGCTGGATGCCAGCTATTGGAAGCCGGTGCAGTCCGGCCTCGAAGACGAGACCGACGCCTGCGCTGTGCAGCGGCTGTCGGGACTTGCCGCAGATCGCATCCTGCCGGAGCGCTACCGGCTGAAGACGCCGGCTTCGCCGCATCTCGCCGCGGCGATCGACGGCGTCAGCATCGATTACAATGCGCTAGAACTGCCTGCGGTGCCGCGTCCGCTGGTCGTGGAAGGCGCCGGCGGACTGATGGTGCCGCTGACGCGCGAGGTGACTTACATCGACGTGTTCGCCCGCTGGAAAGCGCCGTTGGTGCTGTGTGCCCGCACTTCGCTCGGCACGATCAACCACACGCTGCTGTCGATCGAAGCGATCCGGGCGCGCGACATTCCGCTGCTCGGCGTCGCCTTCCTCGGCGAGGAAAACGCCGACTCCGAGCAGATCATCACCGAGCTCGGCCGCACCCGCCGGCTCGGCCGCCTGCCGCGGCTGGCGTCGCTGGAGGCGGCCGCGCTGCGCGCTGCCTTCGCGGCGGCGTTCGATCCGCGGGACTTTGTTGGAGACGCGCCATGAGCCACACCTCGCCGGTCTGGCATCCGTTCACCCAGCATGCGGTGCAGGGTGAAACCCCGACGATCGTGCACAGCGAGGGCGCCTGGCTTCAAGCCGATGACGGACGGCGGATCTTCGATGCGATCAGTTCGTGGTGGGTGGTGACGCATGGCCATCGCCATCCGGCGATCATCTCGGCGATCAAGCAGCAGGCCGATCAGCTCGATCAGATCATCTTCGCCGGCTTCACCCATCCACCGGCCGAACAGCTTGCGCAGCGCCTGGTCGAGATCACGCCGCCCGAGCTGACGCACGTGTTCTACTCCGACAGCGGCTCGACCTCGGTCGAGGTCGGTTTGAAGATGGCGCTCGGCTATTGGCTGCATTCCGGTGAAAGCCGGCGGCGCATCCTGGCGCTGGAGGGCGCGTATCACGGCGACACGATCGGCGGCATGTCGGTCGGCGAACGAGGCGTGTTCAACGCGCCCTACGATCCGCTGCTGTTCGACGTCAGCCGGCTGCCGTTTCCGCGCGCGGGAGCCGAGCAGGCGACGCTCGACGCGCTCGAGCAGGCGTGCCGTGCCGAGGCGGTGGCGGCGCTGATCGTGGAGCCGCTGGTGCTCGGGGCCGGCGGGATGCTGATCTATCCGCCGTGGGTGCTGGCCGAGATGGCGCGGATCTGCAAGGCGCACGGCGTGCTGCTGATCGCCGACGAGGTCATGACCGGCTGGGGCCGCACCGGCACGCTGTTCGCGTGCGAACAGGCGAACGTCGTGCCCGACATCGCCTGCTACTCCAAGGGACTGACCGGCGGCTCGGTGCCGCTCGCAGTGACGATGTGCCGGCGCGAGATCTTCGACGCGCATTTTTCGACCGACCGGCGCAAGACGTTCTTTCACTCCAGCTCCTACACCGCCAATCCGATCGCCTGCGCCGCGGCGCTGGCTAATCTTCAGGTGTGGGGGAGCGAGCCGGTGCGGCAGCGGATCGACGATCTCGCCGCAGTTCACGCCGGTGCGCTCGATCGTTTTCGCGACGACACGCGCTTCGCCAACGTCCGGCAGATCGGCACCATCGCGGCGGTCGATCTTCAGGTCGGCGACGGCGGCTATCTCGCCGACGTCGGGCCGCGGCTGTACGCGTACTTCATCGCTCGCGGTCTGTTGGTCCGTCCGCTCGGCAACACCATTTATCTGATGCCGCCCTATTGCAGCACGGAGGCGGAGATCGAGGCGGTGTATGAGGCGATTGCTGCGGCGCCCGAGGTGCTGGCGCGTAGCTGCGACGTAAGCTCGCTCTAAGACCTCATGGTGAGGAGGCGCGAAGCGCCGTCTCGAACCATGTGCCGCGAGCCCGTGCGGTGCCTTCATCCTTCGAGACGCCCGGCTCCGCCGGGCTCCTCAGGATGAGGAGCCCGTGCGTCGTTGGCGCTATGCTTCAGCTGATCGATGAAGCACTCGAGGCGAGGGGGGAGAGCAGACTGTCTGCTGTTACTTCTTCGGGGTGAACGCCTGCGAGATCCGGGCCCAGGTCTTCTCGTACACCGCGGCGGTCTCATCGAGGCCGACCTTCAGCGCGTTCCAGGTCTCGTCGCCGGCCGCCGACAATTGAGTCAGCTTCGGGCCGAGCGTCTTTTCGGTTTCTTCGGTCCAGCGGCGGAGCTGGGATTCCATTTCCTTGCGGCCCTGTTCGAGCGCTGCGGCGGTGCCGGTCTGGATCGTCTCCAGCGACGACAGGAACGACTGCCGCTGTGCTTCGGCGCGGGCGGCGAGTGCATCCTTGACCAGTCCGGCCTGATCGCCGGCGGTGCCGAGGAATTTCTGGAACGCCAGTTCGACCTCGTTCCACTGTGCCGAGACCGCCGACAGCGCGGCGTCGGTCACCTGCTTGGAGGCGCCGAGATCGGCCTGCAGCGCGTTGACTTGCGTCTGGAAGGCGTCACGCGCGGTGCGGAGCTGGGCGAGCGCTTCCTGCGCCTTGGCGCTCGAAGCATCGCCGAGCTTGGCGGCCGCTTCCTCGATCTTGGCGATCGTCGCGGCGGACTCGTCGAGTTTCTGCTTGGTCCATTCCAGATAGGCTTGGGTGAGATCGGGCTTGGTCATGGCAGCCTCCTTTTGAAGTCAGGCCTGGGGGATGGTTGGGCTCCGAACGCGGAGCCGAGCGGGGGATGGACGACGGACGTGGCGCCTGCGCCGATGCCGAGCAGTTCGGCCAGCGCCAGCCGCCGGACGGCCGTCTCGACGGTCCGTTTTCGCTCGGCGTCGAATGTGTCCCAGCCGAGTGAACTCAGCATGACGTTGCGCATGGTGCGGAAGTTGGAGATCGCGCCGAGCACGATCGCGACCCGGACCTTCAGGTCCTCGTCGTCCGGCGAACGTCCGGTGGCGGCGGCCACTTCGGCGATCAACGCGGCCTGAAACCGCGCGACCGACTGGTAATAGATGATGCGGAAGGCATCGTCGGCGTCGCGCTCGCAGCGGACGAAGAACACCGTCCAGGCCTCAGGCTCCTCGTCGCCGGCGATGAACTGGAAGAAGCGCATCACCACCGCGTCGATGTGGCGGGCGGGATCGGCGCTGGCCGTGCGCAGCTGGTCGATCAGCGGCTCGATCCGTGATCGCATGTAGTCGGCGATCGCTTGCGCCGCGGCGAGATACAGCTCGCGCTTGCCGCCGAAATGATACGGGATCGCCGCCTGATTGACTTTCGCCCGCTCGGCGAGCTGGCGGGTGGTGGCGCCGTGGTAGCCGACCGAGCCGAACACCTCGATCGCCGCCTCGATCATCCGGGCCCGCGTATCGTGGCTTTGCGTGCCGAGCGCGGGCCGGAGCAGGGCGGTGTGGCCGTTGGACTTCATCGTCGACGCCTCATTGGCATCTGTTTAATTCATTCGAATGAATGAGACTTTGCGCTGGATCAATCGTGCGCGCCCGCGCGCGATGGCGCTGTCGCAGGCATAGGGGGCCTTCATGTTTTCACGCGGACGCACCACTTGTGCGCCTGGTTCGAGATGGTCGAGCCCGAGTCCCTACGACGAGGTCGTCCAGGGTTCCTGCCGCGGCACGGCGTTGTGAGAGCGGTTCTGTGTTTGATGAAGCGCCATCATCCAAAAGAAAAAGGCGCCCCGCGAGGAGCGCCTTTCCCTAACTGGTATCGCGGAAGCGATTAGTACGAGTAGTACATCTCGAACTCGACCGGGTGCGGGGTCATTTCGAACCGCGCAACTTCGGTCATCTTCAGCTCGATGAAGGCGTCGATGAAGTCGTCATCGAACACGCCGCCGGCCTTGAGGAAGGCGCGATCCTTGTCGAGGTTCTCGAGCGCTTCACGCAGGCTGCCGCAAACGGTCGGGATCTGCTTCAGCTCTTCCTTCGGCAGGTCGTACAGATCCTTGTCCATCGCCGGACCCGGATCGATCTTGTTCTTGATGCCGTCGAGGCCGGCCATCAGCATCGCCGCGAAGGCGAGATACGGGTTGGCCATCGGGTCCGGGAAGCGGACTTCGACGCGCTTGGCCTTCGGCGAGGTGGTGTAGGGGATGCGGCACGAGGCCGAGCGGTTGCGGGCCGAGTAGGCCAGCAGCACCGGCGCTTCATAGCCCGGGACCAGACGCTTGTAGGAGTTGGTCGACGGGTTGGTGAACGCGTTGATCGCCTTGGCGTGCTTGATGATGCCGCCGATGTAGTGGAGGCAGGTTTCCGACAGGTCGGCGTACTTGTTGCCGGCGAAGGTCGGCTTGCCGTCCTTCCAGATCGACTGGTGCACGTGCATGCCCGAGCCGTTGTCGCCGTACACCGGCTTCGGCATGAAGGTCGCGGTCTTGCCGTAGATGTGGGCGACCTGATGGATGCAGTACTTGTAGATCTGCATCTGGTCGGCCATGTGGGTCAGGGTGTCGAACTTCATGCCGAGCTCGTGCTGGGCCGAAGCGACTTCGTGGTGATGCTTCTCGACCTTGACGCCCATCTTGGCCATCGCGCCGAGCATTTCCGAGCGCATGTCCTGCACGGAATCCTGCGGCGGAACCGGGAAGTAACCGGCCTTGGTGCGGATGCGGTGGCCGAGGTTGCCGCCTTCGTACTCGGTGTCCGAATTGGTCGGCAGTTCCGACGAGTCGAGCTTGAAGCCGGTGTTGTACGGGGTCGCCGAATAGCGCACGTCGTCGAACACGAAGAACTCGGCTTCGGGGCCGACGAACACGGAGTCGCCGATGCCGAGCGCCTTGACCTGGGCTTCCGCCTTCTTGGCGATGCCGCGCGGATCGCGGTTGTAGGGCTCGCCGGTCGACGGCTCGAGAATGTCGCAGGTGATCACCATGGTGGTCTCTGCGAAGAACGGGTCGATCGTCGCGGTCGACGGATCCGGCATCAGGGTCATGTCGGACTCATTGATCGCCTTCCAACCTGCGATCGAAGAACCGTCGAACATGGTGCCTTCGGAGAAGATGTCCTCGTCGATCATCGACACGTCGAAAGTGACATGCTGCCACTTGCCGCGCGGATCGGTGAAACGCAGATCGACGTATTTCACGTCGTTGTCCTTGATGGATTTCAGGACTTCTTTAGCGGTCGTCATGAGTACCCCTTTGCTACGGGTCGTCGTGAAATGGCGGCCGGATCGGCCGCCAGGTGATGCGATCAGGCGAGGGTTGATAGGCCGGGTGCTTAGATGGCGTCCAGTCCGGATTCGCCCGTCCTGATGCGGATGGCTTCTTCAATGTTGGAAACGAAAATCTTGCCGTCGCCGATGCGGCCGGTCTGGGCGGCGCGCCGGATGGCGTCGATCGCTTTCTCGACCAGGTCGTCGGCGATCACGATCTCGATCTTCACCTTGGGCAGGAAGTCGACGATGTATTCCGCGCCGCGATACAATTCGGCGTGGCCCTTCTGCCGGCCGAAGCCCTTGGCTTCCGTGACCGTGATCCCCTGCAATCCGACTTCCTGCAGCGCTTCTTTGACCTCGTCGAGCTTGAACGGCTTGATGATGGCTTCGATCTTCTTCACTTACACTCTCCCCGGACTTCCCACGTCGTGAGTCGGCATGTGTATGCCAGATTGCGCGACGCTGCGCAGTTGATCGATAACACCGCGGCCGACTGGGTGAGCAACACCATTCCCAAATCCCGCCAGGCCGGAACTCGGAAAACGGTCGCGCAGACCCCGCCTCAAAGAGGCGAGCGCGAGGGATCGAAACTGGCTTCCGTAAAAGCAGGGTCCGTGCCAATTTGCGCACCGGCCGATTATGAAGCTTTATCAGGATATTAATCGCCCGCAGCGTTCACTGAGCGGATGCAAAATGGGCTTTGCCTGATCAATTGTTCAGCAATCAGCCTATCGATTGTGCATTTGAAGGTTTTGTCCGGTCTCGCACCGTTGATGCTGCCTTCGCTGCAGGCGACTGTACCGGGAATTGGGCATGGAACTGTTGACGCCCGCTGAAATGGACCGCGCCGACCTGTTGACGATCGCAGGCGGATCGTCGGGCTTCGCGCTGATGCTGCATGCCGGCCGCCACGTCGCCCAGGTCGCGATCGACTTGGCCGAGGAGGGACCGATCCTGGTGATCGCCGGTCCCGGCAACAACGGCGGCGATGGGCTGATTGCCGCGACCGAATTAGTTGCACTCGGCCGCACCGTGCACGTGATGCTGCTCGGCGAACGCGAAGCGCTAAAGGGCGATGCGGCGCTGGCGGCGCGGGAGTGGAAGGGGCCGCTGCTGCCGTTCCTCACCCAGTCGATCGGCTCGCCGGCGCTGATCATCGATGCGCTGTTCGGCTCCGGCCTCAATCGGCCGGTGAAGGATCAGGCGCTCGAGGTGATCGAGGCGGTGAACCATAGCGGCGTGCCGGTGCTGGCCGTCGACCTTCCGAGCGGCATCAACGGCGCCACCGGCGCGGTGATGGGCGTGGCGATCCGGGCGCGTGAGACCGTCACCTTCTTCCGCCGCAAGATCGGCCACTTGCTGCTGCCGGGCCGGCTGCACTGCGGTCAGGTCCGGCTGGTCGATATCGGCATCGAGCCCGGTGTGCTGGGCGAAATCCGCCCGCAGGCGTTCGAAAACGATCCCGATTTGTGGCTGCCGGACTTTCCGGTTCCGCGTGCCGACGGCCACAAATACGGCCGCGGCCACGCGGTGGTGGTGTCGGGTGAGCTGTCGCAGACCGGGGCGGCGCGGCTTGCTGCGCGGGGCGCGCTCCGCGCCGGGGCCGGTCTGGTGACCGTGGCATCGCCCCGCGACGCGCTGGCCGTGAATGCGGCGGCTCTGACTGCGGTGATGGTGCGGCCGGTGGATACGCCGGATGAGCTCGGCACGATGCTGGCCGACCGCCGCTTCAACGCCATCGGGATCGGGCCGGGCGCGGGGATTGGCGACGAGACCCGCGGCAAGGTGCTGGCGGCGCTGGCGGCCGGTGCCGCGGTGGTGCTCGACGCCGACGCGCTGACCAGCTTCGCCGGGCATCCGGAGGAATTGTTCGAGGCGATCAAATTGACCAGCAACCCGCAGGTGGTGCTGACGCCCCACGAAGGCGAATTTCCCCGTCTGTTCAGCGATATGAGCAACAAAAATCCACTTCGCTCGAAGCTTGAACGAGTCCGTGTAGCGGCGCAGCGCTCCGGTGCCGTGGTGCTGCTCAAGGGCGCCGATACGGTGGTGGCGTCGCCGGACGGCCGGGCGGCGATCGCTGCCAATGCGCCGCCGTGGCTGGCAACCGCCGGCTCCGGCGACGTGCTGACCGGGATCATCACCGGTCTGCTGGCGCAGCGCGTGCCGGCGTTCGAGGCCGCCTGTATCGGCGTGTGGATGCACGGCGAGGCGGCGTGCGAGGCCGGCCCGGGCCTGATCGCCGAGGATCTGACCGAAACCCTGCCGGCGGTGCACCGCCGGGTCTATGACACGCTCGGCATCGAGTACTGAGCGGTTCCGAAAAAGAGTCTCGATTCCGCCGTGGCTTGGAACCGGACTCTCAGGTGACGAGATAGCTCCGCACCAGCCGCGGCTCCGACCATTTCGCCGCGTAGGACTCGATCAGCCACAGCCCGGGATACTCCGCCGCAAAGGCGATGCGCTGGGTCTGGCCGGCGTCGATCGCCAGCGTATCGAGCCAGAACGGCTTCCAGCCGTCATCGAGCCGGTCGAGCAGCCGGAAGTGATGGCCGTGCAGGTGAAACACCATCGGCATGGTGGCGTGGTTGGTCAGCGCCAGCACCACGGTGCGGCCGCGCTTGACCTGAAATGCCGGGCCGGCCGCCGGGTTGAACTTGTCCGGCGCGAACCAATCGAGCTGCGCGTTGACCAGGGCGCCGAGCAGCAGCTCGGCTCGCAGCGCGCCGCCGAGCGGCAGTTGGCTGGGCAGGCCGTTGGCCGGCAGCGGCGCCGGCTGCGGCAGCGGCGCCGGGCGGAGCGGCGGATCGCCGGCATAGACCAGCTTGCCGAGCTCGGTCGGCTTGCCGCCATCGTGCAGGGTGATCGCCGCCCGCGATCCGGCGGCCTTTGGGGTGTCGATCAGCGCATCGACGCGGCCGCCCGGCGCGATCACCAGCGCGCCGCCGCGGGCCAGGAACGGCTCTGCCGGCTGGCTGTCGAGGGCCATCACCCAGACGTTGTGATCCTCGATTTTGAGCGCGATCACATTGCGTTGGCAGGCGTTGATGAAGCGGAATCTAAATCGGCCATTGGTCCGGACGGTAAACTCCGCCGATGGCTTGCCGTTGACCGTGTACAGCCACGGCGTCGCGCCGGCATCGACGCCTGCGGGGCGCGGCTTGCCGTCGTCGCCGAGGCGATAGTCCTCGATCAGCACCACCTGATCGCCGTCGGCCTGCGGCGGCTCGGGCTCGGTGACGATCAGCGGCAGCGCCGGCATCGGCGCCGGTCCGGCGTCGGCGGCAAGCCGCAAATCGGCGAGCAGGGTGCCGGCCGACCGTAACGCGAGCAGGAAGCTGTCGCTGCCGCCGGGCGGGACCGGCTGCATCTTCACCAGTGGCTCCGCCGCACCGGCGCCGCCGAGGCCGCGCAGCGTCAGCAGCGCCGGCTCGGCGAGCTTGTTGTCGAATTGCACCGCGACCTCGTCGCCGCGCAGCAGCGGCGGGCCCTCGAGGCTCAAGACCGGCCGCGCCACCGCAGCCGCGCCCGGCTTCAGCACGGCCGAGCCCATCGCGGCGCGGAGCATCAGTGTCTTGCGTGCCGGTGCAGCCGCGGCCTGGATCGGCAGCGCTGGCGCGGCCGCTACGGCGCCAAGGCCGGCGAGCACGGTGCGGCGGGACAGGGCAGGCGGCTGTTCGGTCATGCGTGATGCGGACCACGTTCGCCGCGCGCTGTCCAGCGGTCTGCGACAACGTGAGGCTTGAGGCGTCCGAGATTCGGCCCCTAAGACTGAGTTCCCATTAGCTGCATGACGAGGCTGCCTTCTCCATCATGACGACGACCGAAGATGCCGGTTGGCTCGAACGACTCTCTCTTATTCTCGACGCGTTTCGGGAGATTCACCCCGAAATCACCGCCAACCAGATCCTTGTGTTGCTGCAGATTGGGGGTAAGCCCGGCATCACCCAGCGCGAGCTCTCCGATCGCACAGGCCTCAAGGACGGCACGATTTCGCGAATCTGCGCGCTAATGTCCGAACGCGGCCACCAGGATCGCGCCGGGCTGTCGATCGTCGATATCCGAGGCGTACCGGGCGATTACCGCCTGAAAGGTCAGTATCTGGTCGGTCGCGGCAACGATCTCTATGCCCGCGTACAGTCATTGATGACCCCCGGCGGCTGAGCGGAGAGGCGGTTTGGGCGCGTAACCCGCGCCGGCTCACAGCAAGCGTCGCCGATCTGCGACGGCCCGCCGCGGTTGGTAAAAGCTGCGGGTTTCTCTTGATGCGGGCCCTATATGTCATGCTATAAGCCGCCGCCCGCGGCATCGCGGCCGGACATGATGCTCTTCGCGGGCGTGGCGGAATTGGTAGACGCGCTGGATTTAGGTTCCAGTGACGAAAGTTGTGGGGGTTCGAGTCCCTCCGCCCGCACCACGCAAGTGCTTTTGCTCATGACGATTTTCGGAGGGCCGTCCGCCAGGACGGATGTCCGCCAACCCGATGGTGCAGGCCGCGAGGCCGCATCGTACAGTTCGACCATTTCCGGTCCTTCGGCCGGAGCCAAGAGAAGAAGATTGACGCCATGCAGGTCAAGGAAACCGTTGCCGACGGATTGAAGCGCGAATTCCAGGTCAATGTCCCGGCTGCGGACATCGACGCCAAGATCGACGAGAAGCTCGCCGATCTGAAGGACAAGGTGCGCCTCAACGGCTTTCGTCCGGGCAAGGTGCCGACCGCTCACCTGAAGCGCGTCTACGGCCGTTCGGTCGCCGCCGAGACCATCGACAAGCTGGTCCGCGACACCAATGACGGCATCTTCTCCGAGCGTGGTTTCCGGCTCGCCACCGAGCCGAAGATCACCATGCCGCAGGACCAGAAGGAGATCGAGGACATCCTCGAGGGCAAGTCCGATCTCAACTACACCGTGGCGATTGAAGTCGTTCCGGCGATCGAACTGGCCGACTTCAAGAGCTTCTCGGTCGAGAAGCCGGTGGTCGAGGTTGCCGATTCCGACGTCGATGAAGCGATCAAGCGCATCGCCGACGCCAACCGCGCTTACGCCGACAAGGCCGAAGGCGCCAAGGCCGAGACCGGCGACCGCGTCACCGTCTCGTTCAAGGGCACGATCGACGGCGTCGCGTTCGACGGCGGCACCGGCGAGGACATCCCGGTGGTGATCGGCTCGGCGTCCTTCATTCCGGGCTTCGAGGATCAGCTCGTCGGCATCGCGGTCGGCGAGACCCGCACCATCAAGGTGACGTTCCCGACCAACTACGCCAGCGAGACGCTGGCCGGTAAGCCGGCTGAGTTCGAGACCACGGCGACCAAGCTCGAGGCTCCGCAGGAGACCACGATCGACGACGAATTCGCCAAGACCCTCGGCCTGGAGTCGCTCGACAAGCTGAAGGAAGCCGCCAAGGCCCGTCTCGCCGCCGAATACGCCGGCGCTTCGCGGCTCAAGGTCAAGCGTCAGCTGCTCGACCGCCTCGACGAAGCCCACAAGTTCGATGCTCCGCCGTCGCTGATCGAGCAGGAGTTCGAGGTGATGTGGCGTTCGATCAACGCCGAGATGCAGTCGACCGGCAAGACCTTCGCCGACGAGAACACCACTGAAGACGCCGCGAAGGAAGAGTATCGCAAGATCGCCGACCGCCGCGTCCGCCTGGGCTTGGTGCTGTCGGAGATCGGCGAGAAGAACAAGATCCAGGTCACCGACGACGAAGTCAGCCGCGCGGTGATCGAGCGTGCCCGTCAGATGCCGGGCCGCGAGAAGGAAGTCTGGGACTTCTACCGGTCCAATCCGGAAGCGCTGGCCCAGCTCCGCGCCCCGATTTACGAAGACAAGGTGGTCGACTTCATCCTGGAGCTCGCCAACGTGACCGAGAAGCCGGTCACCCGTGAGGAGCTCTACAAGGACGAAGACGACAAGACCGCGGCCTGATCCGCATCGTCTCAAGAATCATCGCTGCGGCCGCCGTGACACCGTCACGGCGGCCGTTTTGCGTCGTCAGGCACCGTTAACGATGCGGCGTGAAAGCCGGCTTGGTGGCGGCGAAAAGCCGTTCGTCGGTTTTGCCGGGATTGGCCGAATCGGTATCAACTCACGGGTGGAAACGGGGCCCACCCTTGTCGCCGCGCAATCGGCTCATATCTGTGACCTCGCTTCACGTCCTGCATCACGGGGCGAACGCCTGCGGCGGAGCCGTTTTTTTGTCGCTCCCGCGAGCTGTCGCCTACGACAACCCTCAGGTGATTTATGCGCGATCCGGTGGAAACCTACATGAACCTCGTGCCGATGGTGGTCGAGCAGACCAACCGCGGCGAACGAGCCTACGACATCTTCTCGCGCCTCCTGAAAGAGCGGATCATCTTCGTCACCGGCCCGGTCGAAGACGGCATGTCGACGCTGATCGTCGCGCAGCTTCTTTTCCTCGAAGCGGAAAATCCGAAGAAGGAAATTTCGATGTACATCAACTCGCCGGGCGGGGTGGTGACATCGGGCCTGGCGATCTACGACACCATGCAGTTCATCCGCCCGCCGGTCTCGACGCTGTGCACCGGTCAGGCCGCGTCGATGGGTTCGCTGCTGCTCGCCGCCGGCCACAAGGACATGCGGTTCTCGCTGCCGAACGCGCGCATCATGGTGCATCAGCCGTCCGGCGGCTTCCAGGGCCAGGCGACCGACATCATGCTGCACGCCCAGGAGATTCTGAACCTGAAGAAGCGGCTCAACGAGATCTACGTGCATCACACCGGTCAGACCTACAAGGCGATCGAGGATGCGCTGGAGCGCGACAAGTTCCTGACCGCCGAGATGGCCCGGGAATTCGGTATCGTCGACAAGGTGATCGACAAGCGCCCCGAGGATCCCGCGCCGGCCCCGAAGGCTGGCTGAGCCGCGAGCGTCCCGAGGTCGGGCATTCCGCCCTCGGGATTCTCACAGGAAAGCCCCAATGTTCCGCTTTCGTGCCGAGCTCCCGCGTGACAATGGCGCAACGCTGCGTTGATTTCAGCGACCAAGGGTCGCGCAGACGCAACAAATCACGCTATTGTCACGTCGGCCGGCGTCCGGCCGATTAGCGAATTCTTGATAGACGGGTGACAGTCTGATTGGCTGAACCTGATCGACGAAAGTGCTTGGGGGATTCGAACTCGGTCGCGGTTCGCGGCCAGACTGATGCGGGGGTCTTTTCTGGTACGGAAATTGCTAACTTTAAACTCGACTGCCGGGCATCGGCTCGGATCAGGCGATGACCGGAAAAGACCGAACGGCGGACGGAGATAGAAATGAGTAAGGTCGGTACGAGCGACTCCAAGAACACCCTGTACTGCTCGTTCTGCGGAAAGAGCCAGCACGAGGTCCGCAAGCTGATCGCCGGCCCCACGGTATTCATCTGCGATGAATGTGTGGAACTGTGCATGGACATCATTCGCGAGGAGAACAAATCCTCGCTGGTGAAGTCGCGTGACGGAATCCCGACGCCGAAGGAGATCTGCAAGGTCCTCGATGACTACGTCATCGGTCAGAACCATGCGAAGAAGGTTCTCTCGGTCGCGGTCCACAATCACTACAAGCGGCTGAACCACCAGACCAAGCACAACGACGTCGAACTGGCGAAGTCGAACATCCTGCTGATCGGTCCGACCGGCTCGGGCAAGACGCTGCTAGCGCAGACGCTGGCGCGGATCCTCGACGTGCCGTTCACGATGGCGGATGCGACGACGCTGACCGAAGCCGGCTACGTCGGCGAGGACGTCGAGAACATCATCCTGAAGCTGCTGCAGGCGGCCGACTACAATGTCGAGCGGGCGCAGCGCGGCATCGTGTACATCGACGAAATCGACAAGATCAGCCGCAAGTCGGACAATCCCTCGATCACCCGCGATGTCTCGGGCGAGGGCGTCCAGCAGGCGCTGCTGAAGATCATGGAAGGTACGGTGGCTTCGGTCCCGCCGCAGGGCGGCCGCAAGCATCCGCAGCAGGAATTCCTGCAGGTGGACACCACCAACATCCTGTTCATCTGCGGCGGCGCGTTCGCCGGCCTCGAGAAGATCATCTCGTCGCGCGGTCGGACCACCTCGATCGGCTTCGCGGCGCAAGTGCTCGCGCCGGAAGATCGCCGGACCGGTGAGATCTTCCGCCACGTCGAGCCCGAGGATCTGCTCAAGTACGGCCTGATCCCGGAATTCGTCGGCCGTCTGCCGGTGGTTGCCACCCTGGAAGACCTCGACGAGAACTCGCTGAAGAAGATCCTGACCGATCCGAAGAACGCGCTGGTCAAGCAGTACCAGCGGCTGTTCGAAATGGAGAACGTCGAGCTCACCTTCGCCGACGAAGCGCTCGGTGCGGTCGCCCGCAAGGCGATCGAGCGCAAGACCGGCGCCCGCGGCCTGCGGTCGATCCTGGAGAGCATCCTGCTCGAGACCATGTTCGACCTCCCGGGCCTGGAAGGCGTCGAGGAAGTGGTGATCTCGCGCGAAGTGGTCGATGGCACCGCTCGGCCGCTGTACATCTATGCCGACCGCACCGATCGTGCGGCCGAGACCAGCGCCAGCGCCTGACGCGCAGCGCCGACGCGGCGGCCCTTCGGGCCGCTGCCGCAACGATCAGAACGGGCTGCCGCCGCGCGTGGCGGCTCGTTTCTGTGCATCAGCATTCCGCGCCAAAGCCGGACAAAACGTTGCGTTTTCCACGACTTGACACCCCACCGCCGGATAGCCACCTAATTGGTCGGCGATGACAAGCGTTTTCAGGATTCGCCTCAATCATTCCGGAGACCGAGGCCCTGACCGGCCGGAGAAGACCGGACACCTCCGCACCTCGTGACGGCAGCGCCGATGGCGGGCCGAGGGCGAGGGGGCAAAACGAAAGGAACGGGGCCATGACCGCCACCAAACCCAGGCCATCGATCACCTACGGCGAAAGCCACTCCTATCCGGTTCTCCCGCTGCGCGACATCGTCGTGTTTCCGCACATGATCGTGCCGCTGTTCGTCGGCCGCGAGAAGTCGATCCGCGCCCTCGAAGAGGTGATGAAGAACGACGCGCTGATCATGCTGGCGACGCAGAAGAACGCGTCCGATGACGATCCGGCTCCCGATGCGATCTATGAGATCGGCACGCTGGCCAGTGTTCTGCAGCTGCTGAAATTGCCCGACGGCACCGTCAAGGTGCTGGTCGAAGGCCTCGCGCGCGCCAAGGTCGACAAGTACACCGATCGCGCCGATTACTACGAGGCCGACGCCGTCGCGCTCGAAGACAGCGATGCCAGCTCGGTGGAAGCCGAAGCGCTGGGCCGCTCGGTCGTGTCCGACTTCGAGAGCTACGTGAAGCTCAACAAGAAGATCTCGGCCGAAGTCGTCGGCGTGGTGCAGTCGATCACCGACTTCGCCAAGCTCGCCGACACCGTCGCCTCGCATCTCGCCGTCAAGATCGCCGATCGCCAGGGCATCCTGGAGACGCTGTCGGTGACGCAGCGGCTCGAGAAGGTGCTCGGCCTGATGGAGAGCGAAATCTCGGTCTTGCAGGTCGAGAAGCGCATCCGCTCGCGCGTCAAGCGCCAGATGGAGAAGACCCAGCGCGAGTACTATCTCAACGAGCAGATGAAGGCGATCCAGAAGGAGCTCGGCGACGAAGACGGCCGGGACGAACTCGCCGAACTCGAAGAGAAGATCGCCAAGACCAAGCTCTCCAAGGAAGCGCGGGAGAAGGCGCAGCACGAGCTGAAGAAGCTGCGCCAGATGTCGCCGATGTCCGCGGAAGCGACCGTCGTGCGCAACTATCTCGACTGGCTGCTGTCGATCCCGTGGAACAAGAAGTCCAAGGTGAAGAAGGATCTGGAAGCGGCGCAGGCCGTGCTGGATTCCGATCACTACGGGCTCGAGAAGGTCAAGGAGCGGATCGTCGAGTATCTCGCGGTGCAGTCGCGCGCCAACAAGCTGTCGGGCCCGATCCTGTGCCTCGTCGGCCCGCCCGGCGTCGGCAAGACCTCGCTCGGCAAGTCGATCGCCAAGGCCACCGGACGCGAGTTCGTCCGCGTGTCGCTCGGCGGCGTGCGTGACGAAGCCGAGATCCGCGGTCACCGCCGCACCTACATCGGCTCGATGCCCGGCAAGATCATCCAGTCGATGCGGAAGGCGAAGACGTCGAACCCGCTGTTCCTGCTCGATGAGATCGACAAGATGGGCGCCGATTTCCGCGGCGATCCGTCCTCGGCTCTGCTCGAGGTGCTCGACCCCGAGCAGAACGGCACCTTCAACGACCACTATCTCGAGGTGGACTACGATCTGTCCAACGTGATGTTCATCACCACGGCGAACACCCTGAACATTCCGGGGCCGCTGATGGATCGTATGGAGATCATCCGGATCGCCGGCTACACCGAGACCGAGAAGGTCGAGATCGCACGCAAGCATCTGATCCCGCTGGCGCTGACCAAGCACGGCCTGGAGCCGAAGGAGTGGTCGATCGACGACGACGCGTTGTTGCTCGTCATCCGCCGCTACACCCGCGAGGCCGGCGTCCGCAACCTCGAGCGCGAAATCTCTACGCTCGCGCGAAAGGTGGTGAAGGACCTGATGCTGTCGAAGAAGAAGTCGGTCCACATCGACGAGAAGCAGATCGAGGAATATCTCGGCGTGCCGAAGTTCCGCTTCGGCGAGATCGAGAAGGACGATCAGGTCGGCGTGGTCACGGGTCTGGCGTGGACGGATGTCGGCGGAGAGCTGCTGACGATCGAAAGCGTGATGATGCCGGGCAAGGGCCGGATGACGGTCACCGGCAACCTGCGCGACGTCATGAAGGAATCGATCCAGGCGGCGGCGTCCTATGTCCGCAGCCGCGCGATCACCTTCGGGATCGAGCCGCCGTTCTTCGAGAAGCGCGACATCCACGTCCACGTGCCGGAGGGGGCGACCCCTAAGGACGGCCCGTCGGCCGGCGTGGCGATGGCGACCACCATCGTGTCGGTGCTGACCGGCATTCCGATCCGCCGCGATATCGCCATGACCGGCGAGATCACGCTGCGTGGCCGGGTGCTGCCGATCGGCGGCCTCAAGGAGAAGCTGCTCGCCGCGGCCCGCGGCGGCATCAAGACGGTGCTGATCCCGGAAGACAACGCCAAGGATCTCACCGAGATTCCGGACGCCATCAAGGGTGGTCTCAACATCATCCCGGTGGCCCGGATGGACGAGGTGATCGCCAACGCGCTGACCCGCGCGCCGGTGCCGATCGTCTGGGAAGAGGAAACCAAGCTGCCCGGCACTCCGGACAGCGCGGAAGCCTCCGACGAAGCCGGCGGCGGCCTGACCGCCCACTAAGGCGGCAAGCGACACACAACGAACTCAGCGGCGCCCGAAAGGGCGCCGCTTGCGTTTGGGGAGTGCCTCGGCGGGCAAGAGAGGCACGGAGCAACGAGGAGGTGTTTGGGCGGCCATCAGCGGGCCGGTTGCAACTCGATCGCGTCGGCAGGGGCGGCGAGGCGCTTCAGGTGTCAAGGAATCCTTGACACCTGGCGGCCATTGCCGGATTTCGTGCTTGATCGTGGCTCGGATTAAGGGACTTTCGCGCGGAAATCCGCCAACTTGTAAGGATTACTTACAGGTTCGCTTCTCGGCGGGGTGAGATCGCCCGCCGTGGGCGTTACCGGGGTGTTTAGCGATGGACCCGCGCGTCACCGAGTTGCATTGCATCATGCCGATAGTGAATGTCGGCTCGGTGATGTCCCACGGCATCCTATCTTACGACGATGCCGCACAGCTCCCGCACCGGTCCGTGGCACTTCAGCCGGTGCAGGACAAGCGCGATCGCAAGCAGGTCCCCGGTGGGCTGAGGTTGCACCAGTATGCGAATCTGTATTTTCATGCCCGGAATCCGATGCTGTATAAGCGGCAAGGCGAAGTGGGCAGTCTTTGCGTGATACGGGTGTCAACGGACGTCCTGCGGCTCGAAGGCACCGTTATCTCGGATCAGAACGCAGCCAGCGACTACGTCCGCTTCCTGCATCCGCGGCAGTGGCGGACGCTAGATTTCGATGCCATCTATGCGATGGATTGGCGCCATCCGGGCGATCAGATCGCCTATTGGCAGCATCGTGCCAAAAAGTGCGCCGAGATTCTGGTGCCGCACCGCGTGCATCCGGGCTTTCTGACCGGCGCCCATGTGGTGGACGAGGCCGCAAAGGCGGCGCTGGCCAATTGCGGATTTGGCCTGCCGATCTGCGTCTCTCCTGTGTTATTCTTCCGATGAGGGAAGTGATCCTGCCATGTTCAGTGCGCTAATCGGAGATCTGTTTGAAAGTCGGGCCCAGACCCTGGTCAACACCGTAAATTGCGTCGGTGTGATGGGTAAAGGCGTGGCCGAGCAGTTCAAACGGCGCTTTCCGGCGATGTTCGACGACTACAAGGCGCGCTGCGCACGAGGTGAGGTTCGGCTCGGCGAGCCGTACCTGTTCTGCGATCTCTCAGGTGCACGGATCATCAATTTCCCGACCAAGGATCATTGGCGATCGCCGTCGCGGCTGGTCGATGTCGAGCGCGGGCTTGACCATCTCGCGGTTCATGCTGCCGAGTGGGGCATTACCAGCCTCGCGATGCCGCCGCTCGGCTGTGGGAATGGTGGGTTGGAGTGGGCGGACGTAGCGCCGCTGATCTTCAGCAAACTCGGCGATCTATCGATCGAGATTGAACTCTATGCGCCCTACGGCACGCCTTGTCAGCAATTGACCCCCGACTTCCTCGCCGCGCCGCCGCAATCGGGACTCTACAGCAGGGGACGCAAGCCTGACCCGCTGAAGCACGAATGGGTCGTGCTGATGGAGGTGCTGCGCGAATTGGAGGCCCAGCCCTATGCGACGCCCGTGGGCCGCACAATCTTCCAGAAGATCTGCTATGTGGTAACAGAAATGGGTGTGCCGACCGGCTTCAGGTTCGGCAAAGGCAGCTACGGTCCGTTCTCCGATGACGTGAAGCCTGCGCTGCGCGATTTCGCTAACCGCAACTGGCTGAACGAGCAGCAACTCGGCCGGATGATCGCTCTTCGAGTCGCCCCGGAATACAACAGCGATCGTGGCCGGTTTCAGGAGCTGATCGCGCGCTACAAGGGTAAGATCGACAAGGCGGTTGACCTGTTTAGCCGGATCAAGAGCACCGAACAGGCTGAGGAGGTTCTGACAGTGTTCTTCGCGGCACGTGAGTTGAAGCAATCCAAAGGCGAAGTCGCCGAGCAGGAACTGTACGACTATATCCTTGGGTGGAAGAAGTCCTGGCATACCGACGACAAGAGGCAGGCAGTCGCCAGCGCGATCCGTAACTTGGTCCTTCTCGGTTGGTTACGCCTGACGATCAGCGACTCGCTGCCTGAGGCGGCGTAGCCGGGAGCTCGTTCACCGATCCGTCGTCGCGAGGATCATCGCGGCAACGCAAACGGATCAGAGGATCGCAAAGAGGCTGGTCGCTCTCCATTGTCATAACATCAACGGCGCCCTGCGGGGCGCCGTTTGCGTTTCGGCGCTGGGGAGGCCGATCAGGCGGGCCAGGGCGTCTTCCGGCAGCGCGGGGCTGAACAGATAGCCTTGCATCTGATGGCAGCCGAGGCGGCGCAGCAGGTCGCGCTGGGCGGCGGTCTCGACGCCTTCGGCGAGCGTGATCTTATTGCCGGTGGCGGCGATCTGCACGATCGCGCGGACGATGGTGGCCGATCCGGCTTCCTCGGTGAGGGTGTCGACGAAGCTTTTGTCGATCTTGATCTTGTCGATCGGGAAGCGGTGTAGATAGCTGAGCGACGAATAGCCGGTGCCGAAATCGTCGAGTGCGATTTTGACGCCGAGGTCGCGGAGCTGATTGAGGATCGCCAGCGTCGACTCGTTGTCCTGCAGCAGCAGCGCCTCGGTGATCTCGAGCTCGAGCCGGTGCGCGGCCAGCCCGGTGCGGGCGAGCGCCGCGGCGACCTTGAGCGGGAAGGTGGCACGCCGGAACTGGATCGGCGAGACGTTGACCGCAACTGTCATCGACGCCGGCCAGCCGACCGCGACACGGCAGGCCTGATCCAGCACCCATTCGCCGAGATCTTCGATCAGCCCGATGTCTTCCGCCAGCGGAATGAACTCGGCCGGCGACACGAAGCCGCGCAGCGGATGCTGCCAGCGCAGCAGCGCTTCGCAGCCGGCGATCGCGCCGGAATTCAGATCGACCAGCGGCTGGAAGTGGAGCTGGAAATCGTGCTCGGCCACCGCGCGCTTCAGCTCGGTCGCAAGCTCGTGCCGGGCTTTGGCCTTGGTATCCATCTCGGGCATGAAGAACCGATAGGTGCGTCGGCCTTCGGCCTTGGCCGCGTACAGCGCGAGGTCTGCCTTGGCGATCAGATCGTCGACCTCGCAGCCGTGCTCCGGTGCCAGCGCGATGCCGATGCTGGCATCCGGCGAGATCACCTGGCCGGCGCAGTCGATGCCATCGCGCAGCGTGGACTGCAGCTTCGCCACCAGCTCCCGGACGTCGGTGGCGTCGGCCATCACCACGGCGAATTCGTCACCGCCGAGCCGCGCGACGTAGTCGGCCGGCGTCAGGCAGCGCTGCAGTCGCTCGGCGATGACCTGCAACAGCTGATCGCCAACCGGATGACCGAGGGTGTCGTTGACGATCTTGAACTCGTCGATGTCGATGTAGAGCAGGGCGATCTGATCGCCGGGCTCGATCGCGCCGAGCGCGTCGCCGAGATGCTTGCGGAACGAGGAGCGGTTCGGCAGGCCGGTGAGGTCGTCGTAGTGCGCGAGATGGTGGATGCGGGAGTCCGCGCGCTTGCGCTCGGTGATCTCCTCGTGGGTCATCACCCAGCCGCCGCCCTGGATCGGCTCGCGGGTGATCAGGATGGTTCGCCCGTCGGGAAGTTCGACCTCGAACGCACTGTGAGTGCCGGCGTTCTTGAGGGCGAACGCTTGATAAGATTCGAGCAGATGCGGATCGTGGCCGGCCTGCTGCAACTGGCGCACGATTTCGAAGGTGCGCATGCCGAGCTTCAGTGCGTCGGCGGGCAGGCCATACAGATCGAGGTAGCGCTGGTTGAACAGCAATAGCCGTCCTGCGGAGTCGAACAGCGACAGGCCCTGCGCCATATTGTCGACCGCGATGCTGTAGCGCTTCCGCAAATCGGTTTCCTGCCGGATGATCTGGCGACCGAGCTGAAACAACACCACGGCAACCGCGAGCGCAGAGGCGCATGCGACCGCCACCATCACCCACAGCTCATGCCACCAGCTCGACAGCACGCCGGTGACCGAGCGCGACACCACCACAAACACCGGCTGCTTGGTCAGCATCCGCGACGCGGCGAGTCGCTCGGCGCCGTCGAACGGGCTGTTCACCCGCTGGGTGACGCTCGGATGCAGGAACAGCGGTTTGAGATCGGAATCGAGGAAGTTCTGGCCGTTCGCCTGAGTGAACCGCGGCCAGCGCGTGATCAGCGTGCCGCCGCTGGTGAACACCGCAATCGAAGCGTCTTCGCCGAGCGCGATCGAGGAGGCGAGATTCTCGTACCAGGTGCTGGGAATCGTCCGGGTCAGGATGCCCGTGGTCGCGAGGGTCGGGCCGCGCAGCCGCTTGACCAGGGTCAGCGCCAGGCTGCCGCGCACCGGATCGCGGATGAATTCGGCTTCGCCTTCGTCACGCTCGTAATCGGCGGTCCAGCGCTTGAAGCTCGGATGCTGGCCGATCGCGACGTTCGGCAGCGGCCAGCCGCGCGATGAGTTGATCAGGACGCCGCTGGCGTCGAACAGGTCGAAGTCACCGAGCTCGCCGGCCTTCAGCGACAGCAGCGTGTGGGTCGACAACGCCTTGGCGAGTGGGAAGGCCTGTTCGAGCGAGGAGGCGGTGTCGCTCTGATCGGCGTTGAGGGTCTCGAAGGTGCGGTCGAATTGGCGGGCAAGCAGCAGGGCGGTGTTGCCGAGTTCGCGCTCGGCGTTGCGAAGGACACGTTCACGGCCGTCGGCGATCATCCAGGCGGTGACCATCGAGATCGCGGCGATCAGCAGCACGCCGATCCCCACGATCCATCGCACGGACACGTTCCCCGGTCCTCGCAACAGGCTGCGCGCCCGTGCGTTCCACCCAACCCTTGCCATTGACCACCCCAGCCGGCGTCTTGATGTCCTCCTCACTACCGGGGGTAGATGGATATCTCGTTAGTACATTTACCGGCACTTTCTCCGCTCAAAAGCACGCGGCGCAGTCGGTGAGACCGCAATCGGTACTATGTTGGGTAGCAAATAGTGCGATGCGGTACCGAAGTCCGCGTCGGCTCTTGGCCGCTCCCTAACGGCGTCTCTGGACGTTCGGAGATCGTTCACCAGTGGAGAACAATTTTATCTGGGGTGGCGCGCACCGGGCGTCTGCTGGCGTCACCGCGTCGAGCGCTGGAGGTGGGCGGCAGACGCCGGGAGCCTCGGGCTGCGGCGCAAGAACCATGGTGGGCGGCGAGAGATTCGAACTCCCGACCCTCTCGGTGTAAACGAGATGCTCTAACCAGCTGAGCTAGCCGCCCGCCGCGCCTATCTACCGCGTGGGCCATGGTCTGTGCAAGGCAGGCTGGACCGGCGTAGGGCCGATCGAGCTTTGCGGCAGTCTTGGCGGCCCTTAGCCCTCGGCTGGAGAGGCCGCAGGCTCGCGCCGTGTCCCCATCCGCTGCAGCACCGCGAAGAACGCCGGGACGAACAGCACGGCGAGGCCGGTCGAGGCCAGCATGCCGGCCACCACCGCGACGCCGAGCGAGACGCGGGCGCCGGCGCCGGCACCGGTTGCGAGCGCCAGCGGCAGCATGCCGAAGATGAAGGCGAACGAGGTCATCAGGATCGGGCGGAACCGCAGCCGCGCCGCTTCCACCGCAGCCTCGGCGACCGGCATGCCCTCCATACATTTCTCGCGCGCGTATTCGACGATCAGAATCGCGTTCTTTGCCGCCAGCGCGATCAGCAGCACGATGCCGATCTGGGTGTAGAGATCGTTCGGCAGGCCCGACCATTCCAGTGCCGCGACGGTGCCGAGCAGGGTCAGCGGCACGGCGAGGATCACCGCCAGCGGCTGCAGCCAGCTTTCATATTGTCCGGCGAGCACGAAATACACCAGCAGCAGCGCGACCGCGAACACGTAGTAGATCTGATTGCCGACCACCTGCTCCTGATACGACATCCCGGTCCACGCCGTGCCCATCGACGAGGGCAGCGACTTGGCGGCGACTTCGCTCATCAGCGACATCGCTTCGCCGGAGCTGAAGCCGGCCGCCGGGCTGCCGACCAGCGTTGCGGCGGGGTACAGGTTGTACAGCGTGATCAGCGGCGGGCCGACTTCGTCGGTCAGGTACGCGACCGCGCCGACCGGCACCATCTGTCCGTTGCTGCCCTTCACCTTCAGCTTCAACACGTCGTCGGGCCGCAGCCGGAACGGCGCGTCGGCCTGGACGTAGACCTGGAACACGTTGTTGAACTTGGTAAACTGGTTGACGTAGGTCGAGCCGAGATAGCTTTCGACGGCGGAGAACACCTGGCCGACGGTGACGCCGAGCGTCTCCGCCTTCATCCGGTCCACCACCAGGCGAAGCTGCTTGACGTTGCCTTTGAAGGTCGAGGCGGCGTGGGTGATGCCGCTCTGGGTCGAGGCGTTGGCGGCGAGCTGTTCGGTGGCGTTCTGCAGCGCCAGGAAGTCCGAACTGCCGTTCTTCATTTCCACCATCATGGTGAAGCCGCCGGTATTGCCGATGCCCTGGATCGGCGGCGGCAACAGCACCAGCGCAGTTGCGGTGTCGAGCTGGCCGAGCGCGGCGCGTACCTTGGCGGCGATCGCATCGATGCTGAGATCCTTGGTCTTGCGCTGATCCCAGTCGTGCAGCACCACGTACAGCATGCCGGCGTTGTACATCGTGGCGTTATTGTCGAGTGGCGAGACGCCGGAGACGCCGATCACGCTTTCCACGCCCGGAGTCTTGCGCACCAGCTCGACCGCCTTGGCGACCGCGGCGTCGCTGCGCCCGGCGGAGGCCGCATCCGGCAGCTTCAGGCTGATGATGAAATAGCCTTGGTCTTCCGAGGGCAGAAAGGCCGGCGGTACCCGCGATACGCCATAGAACGCGACCCCGACCAGCACCAGGCCGACGATCGTGGTGAGGATGCTGAACGCGACCAGGCGGCGGATCAACGCCGCATACACAGCCTCGCAGCGCGCATAAACCGCATTGAAGATGCGATAAACTATGCCGCGCTGCTCCGGCGGCACCGGCGCGCGAAGCCAAAGCGCGCATTGCGTCGGCTTCAGCGTCACCGCATTCACCGCCGAGATCAGCGCGGTGGCGGCGATCACCAGCGCGAACTGCTGATACATCTTGCCGGTAAGGCCGGGCAGGGCGGCGGCGGGCAGGAACACCGCCATCAGCACCAGCGTGATGCCGATGATCGGGCCGAACAGCTCCGACATCGCCTTCACCGCGGCTTCGCGGCTCGACATGCCGCCGGCGATGTGCCGGGACACGCCTTCGACGATGACGATGGCGTCGTCGACCACGATGCCGATCGCCAGCACCAGCGCGAACAGGCTGGTGGTGTTGACGGTGAAGCCCATCGCCGACATCGCCGCAAACGCACCGATGATCGTCACCGGAACGGTGGTGGCGGGGACCAGCATCGCCCGCCAGTCCTGCAAGAACATCAGGATCACCACCAGCACCAGCACCGCGGCGATGAGGAGCGTTTCGTAGACCTCGTTGACCGAAGCGGTGATGAACTTGGTGCTGTCGAACGACACTTTGTAGTCGAGACCGGCCGGGAACGAGCCCGCCATCTCCTTCATCTTGGCGTTGACCGCCTGCGCCACCGACAGTGCATTGGCGCCCGAGAGCAGCGAGATCGCGATCGCAGCCGAGGGCTTGCCGTCGAGCGTGGCATTCTGGCCGTAAGAGGAGGCGCCGAGCTCGACGCGGCCGATGTCGCCGATCCGCACCAGCTGGCCGCCGCCCTGGTCGACCGCTTTGACCACGATCTTCTCGAAATCGGTCGCCTCGTTGAAGCGGCCGACGACGTCGAGCGCGTATTGGAAATTGACGATCGACGGCGCCGGCGGGCCGCCGACCAGGCCGGCGGTGACCTGGTTGCTCTGCTGCTTCACGGCGCTGATCACATCGCTCGGCGTCAGGCCGTAGCTTTGCAGCTTGTCCGGATCAAGCCAGATCCGCATTGCGTAGGATCCGGAGCC
Source organism: Rhodopseudomonas sp. BR0G17 (assembly GCF_010907025.1). Classification (NCBI taxonomy): domain Bacteria; kingdom Pseudomonadati; phylum Pseudomonadota; class Alphaproteobacteria; order Hyphomicrobiales; family Nitrobacteraceae; genus Rhodopseudomonas; species Rhodopseudomonas sp. BR0G17. The sequence continues at coordinate 99,559 of NZ_QUML01000006.1, forward strand.
GAGCACCGAGACGTCACCTACGCCGGGCAGCCGCGCCAGTTCGTTCTGGATGTTGATCTTGGCGTAGTTGGCGAGAAACAGATTGTCGTAGCGGCCGTCCGACGAATACAGGCTGACGAACTGCAGAATCGCCGTCGACTTCTTCTTGATGTTGAGGCCTTGGGTCGAGACCGAGGTCGGCAATTGCGCGCTGGCGAGCGACACCCGGTTCTGCACCAGCACCTGCGCCATGTTCGGGTCGGTGCCGATGTCGAAGGTGACGATCAGGCTGTAGCTGCCGTCGCTGGCGCTGGTCGATTGCATGTAGATCATGCCCTCGACGCCGTTGACCTGCTGTTCTATCGGCAGTGCCACCGAATCCATCACGGTGCGCGCGCTGGCGCCCGGATAGGTCGCGGTGACCGACACCGTCGGCGGCACCACGTCGGGATATTGCGACACCGGCAGCCGCATCAGCGCCAGGACGCCGAGCAGGACGATTAGGAAGGCGAGGGTGTTTGACAACACCGGCCGTTCGATGAAGAAGCGCGAGAACATGGGCAACGCCTCGTGAGGGCCGGTGGACTCAGGGTTTCGCGGTGCCGGATTCGGCTCCAGGGTTCAGCGCAGCGGGGGCCGGTGTCGGCGCCGTCGGGGCGGCCGCCATCGCTCCGGCGACCGGCGCGACGGTGTTGCCGGCGATCGCGCGCTGGATCGCGCCGATCACGACCCGGTCGTCGGCCTTCAGGCCCTTGGTGATGACCCGAAGCTGCCCTTCCTGCGGGCCGAGCGTGACTTGGCGCTGCTCGACCACGTCGCCGGCGCCGACCACCATCACGTAGCTGCCGGTCTGGTTGGACATCACCGCGGTGTCGTTGATCAACAGCGCGTCGTCGAGCTTGCCGACCGCGACCCGGACCCGCACGAACAGGCCGGGCACCAGCGCTACGTCCTTGTTTGGCAGCGTGCCGCGGAGCTGCAGCGTCCCGGTCGACGGATCGACCTGCGGCGCGATGTAGTCGACCTTGCCGGCATATTGGAACGAGGTGTCAGACGACAGCGCGACTTGGATCGGCATTTCCAGCCGTTCTTCGCGCATGTCCTTCAGCGTCTTGCCGCGCTTGGCGAGCGCGTCGCGCAGATTGATCTGCTGCTGTTCGGTGATGTTGAAATAAACGTACAGCGGATCGACCTGGAGGATGGTGGCGAGTTTGGTCGGGCCCGCCGATCCGACCAGGGTGCCGACGTTGACCAGGCGCCGGGTCACCACACCGTCGAACGGCGCCGTCACGGTGGTATAGCCGAGCGAGGTCTTGGCCAGCGCCAGCGACGCCTGGGCGGCTGCGACCTGGGCGTTGGCCGCCGCCAGATTGGTCTGGGCGTCGTCGACGTTGCGCTGCGAGGCGACGTCTTTCTGGCCGAGGATCGACTGCCGGTCGGCTTCGCGCTGGGCGTTGGCCTGCTTGGCTTTGGCGCCGTCGAGTTGGGCTTGCTGCAGGTCGACCTGGGCCTGGTATTGGGCCTTCTCGATCTTGAACAGCTCGCGATCCTTCTTGACCGCTTCACCGTCGAGATAATCGATGCTCTCGATAAAGCCCTGCACCCGCGCTTCGAGATCGACCGAGGCGACCGGCGAGGTGTTTCCGGTGAATTCCGCATAGAGCGTCACGGGCGCCTGTGTCGGCTTGGCGACGGTGACCTTGGCCGGCGGCGGCGCGGCGTATTTGTTCTCTTCCTTGCAGCCGGCGAGGAGGAGGGGCGCGCCTGCGATCAGCGCAGCGATCCCGACCCGTCGAGCAGACGCCAAAGATGCGAAGCGGGCGCAAATCATCCGAATGTCTCCGTGTCGCGCGCAGGCAGATCGTTGCGGCACGGGAACTCAGAACTGATTCCTCGGTGGTGGTCCAACGATTGGGACAAAATGGTGGCTGCTCTGCGCGTCACCGAATGCGCAGCGGAGCTCCGACGGACACTTGCTCGCTCGTGCTAGGCCTGCTCTTCGAAAATCGTCGCCAGATGCACGATGGTCTCGACCGCCTTCTCCATGTCCTGACGGCTGACCCATTCCAGACGGGAGTGGAAGGCGTGCTCGCCGGCGAACACGTTGGGGCAAGGCAAGCCCATGAACGACAGCCGCGCGCCATCGGTGCCGCCGCGGATCGCGGCGGTGACCGGCGCAAGGCCGGCACGGCGGATCGCTTCGCGGGCGTTCTCGACCAGCTCCGGATGGCGGTCGAGCACCTGCTTCATGTTGCGATATTGCGGCTGGATCTCGATCCTGGCGCGCGAGCGTGGATAATCCAGCATCACCTCTTCGACGATGCTCTGCAGCAGCGTCTCCTTGTCCTTCAGCCCGGCCTCGGTGAAATCGCGGACGATGAAGCTGACGCTGGCTTTCTCCAGCGTGCCGGTGATTCCGATCGGATGCAGGAAGCCTTCGCGTCCTTCGGTCGTTTCCGGCGAGCAGCCGGTCTTGGGCAGCCGCTCGATGATCGCGGCGGCGATCTTGATGGCGTGCTCGATCTTGCCCTTGGCGAATCCCGGATGGGCGCTGACGCCTTCGATGGTGATCAGCGCGCTATCGGCCGAAAACGTCTCGTCCTCGATGTGACCGGCGCTTTCGCCGTCCATGGTGTAGGCGAAATCGGCGCCGAGCTTGGCGAGATCGACCTTGTCGACGCCGCGGCCGATTTCTTCGTCCGGGGTGAACAGGATCTTGAGCGTGCCGTGCTTGATCTCCGGGTGCGCCAGCAGAAACCGCGCCGCATCCATGATCTCGGCGACGCCGGCCTTGTTGTCGGCGCCGAGCAGGGTGGTGCCGTCGCTGGTGACGATGTCGTGGCCGATCTGAGTCGACAGCGCCGGATGCTCCGCGCGTCGAATCACCTGCGAGGAATCACCCGGCAGAACGATGTCGCCGCCCTGATAGTCCTTCCACACCTGCGGTTTGACACCGGCGCCTGAACAATCGGGTGAGGTGTCCATGTGGGCGCAGAAGCAGATCACCGGGACGTTCTGCTTCGCGGTGGTCGAAGGAATCGTCGCGTAGACGTAGCCGTGCTGGTCGAGATGCGCGTCGGCGAGGCCGAGTTCGCGCAGCTCCTGCGCCAGCAGCGCGCCGAGGTCTTTTTGCTTTTCTGTGGACGGGCAGGATTCGGAATGCGGGTCCGACTGGGTGTCGATGGTGACGTAGCGGAGAAAACGCTCCAACACGGTGAAGTCGAAGTTAATCGCGGTCACGTCCGAACTCCCTTGCAGGCTCGCAGCACCCGAACGCGGGATCATGCGCTTCGGACACGCGGCATTCCTGTTGATATCCGGTCCTGACTTGCGGCGCGACCCTGTGAGCGGCGTGCTGCGCCGCCAAAAAGAAACGGCAGGCGGGGCGGATGCCCGAGCCTGCCGTTCTTCAATCTGAACTGGAGTTCCGATCCCGATCCAGTCAGGACCCGCACTTCAGCGTATTGCTGCGACGAGCGTTTTTCACGCGACCCGGGACAACCGAGTCGCCCGCTGAAAAACGCTCTGGAAGCAGAATCAGATCGCTTCCTTGAGTTCCTTGGCGGCGCGGAACGCCACCTTCTTGGAGGCCTTGATCTGGATCTGCTCGCCGGTGGCCGGGTTGCGGCCCATGCGGGCGGCGCGCTTGCGAACCTGGAGGATGCCGAGGCCGACGATCCGGATGCGCTCACCCTTCTTCAGGTGCTTGGTGATGCGGGTCACCATGTCGCCCAGAATGGCTTCGGTCTGCTTCTTCGACAGCTCGTGCTCTTCCGCGAGCGCCGCTGCGAGATGCTTCAAGGTCACCGTCGCCGGCGTCGCGGATTTGGCAACTGCTTTCTTCGCCATATAGCCCTCCTGCTGTGTGTGGCGGCTTAGAAACTAAGACGTAGCAGGGCTTAGACGATTCGGGTGGGCGCTGCCTACGTCGTTTGCCCCGTAAACAGCGCATTATTTGCATTCGTGTGTCGAAAAATGCCGACATTAAAGGCGAAATGCAAAGGCTGTGCACGAGAATGGGAATCTCTGCCTCAAGCCGCTTGACTTGGGGGAGCGAGCCCTTTAATTCGACCGCCACTGCGGCGGTTGACGCAAACCACGCGGGAGTAGCTCAGTTGGTTAGAGCGCCGGCCTGTCACGCCGGAGGTCGCGGGTTCGAGCCCCGTCTCTCGCGCCACTTCGCCACGATGGCGATTGGCGCACTGCAATCCCCCTCTGAAACCTCCTGAACTTCACAGCGATCGCATCGCGGTCCGATGCTGTCTGCCGTCTGGGCCTCAGAGCCCGACCGGAAATGCGGGCAACACATTCAAAGGCTTTCACAAGCCGTCCCATTGACGATTAGTTTCGTCATGGCCGGGCTTGTCCCAACCATCCGCGCCTTTCCCGCTGTTTCGCTGCAAGACGTGGATGCCCGGCACAAGGCCGGGCATGACGAGAATCCTCGATTTCATTTCCCGCATGTCCAGTCGGGCTTTCAGGCTGAGTCTGCGCGGGTCTCTGGCTCGATCCGCGGGATAGCAGGCGAGGGCACTGATGCGCGCTGGCGCGGATGCGCGAGAATGCTTGCTGTTTGCATCTGGCTGCTATGCAAAAGGCCGCCGAGGTGGCGGCCTTCTCAACCCTCTGTTACCGCTGATGCGCGGTCGGGGATGTGTGGCTATCTCACTGTCGAGCGGCCAGAGTCCGTGACGGTCATCTGCTTGGTGGCCTTGATGACCTGGGCCGTCTGGCTGTCGGCTGCGGTGGTGCGGGCTGTAATTCCCAGCGCTGCTACGCTGATACCTGCGATGAGAGCCACCACCACGATCTTCAGGTGGGTCGCACGATCCGCTGAATGCAAAGAGTGGTTCATCGCTGCCTCCCCGCGGCGCTTGTTGTTGCCGCGTCGACAAACGGACGATAGCCTTGCGTGTGTTTCAGGAAAGTTTCGCCGGTTCCGAAAATGGTTTCGTCCGCGCTGCGTATGGTTTCTAACGCGTTGACGAGTTCGGTTGTGAATGATGAGTCACGAATTCGTGCAGGTGAGGATCGGATTCACGCCGAGGACCTCGGTCTTGCCACAGCTTGGCTTGCGCCCCCTGTTGCACTGCGCTAAGCGGTAGAACAATTCAAATGCGAACGAGTCTGCGGCAGCGCAACAGCCGCGGGGTTAGGGAACGGGTGATGAGTGGCATTCTGTCTAACTACCTGCCAATCGTCGTTTTTATCATCGTTGCGGCTGGTTTGAGCTTCGTTTTGCTGGTGGCGCCGTTCGCGGTGGCGTATCAGCAACCGGACCCCGAGAAGCTCTCCGCCTATGAATGCGGATTCAATGCTTTCAGCGATGCCCGCATGAAATTCGACGTCAGATTCTACCTCGTCGCCATTCTGTTCATCATCTTCGACCTCGAAGTCGCATTTCTGTTTCCGTGGGCGGTCGCCTTCGGCAAGCTGGGCGCGACCGGCTTCTGGTCGATGATGGTATTCCTTGGCGTCCTGACCGTCGGCTTTGCCTACGAATGGAAGAAGGGCGCGTTGGAATGGGATTGAGGCCTGAAACGATGCAGCCGACGCCGTCGCAATATCCGACCGGCGCGCAGCCGCTGATCGCGCGGCCCGCCACCGGCATCATCGACCCCAACACCGGCAAGCCGGTCGGGGCGGACGATCCGTTCTTCCTCAACGTCAACCGCGAGCTGTCCGACAAGGGCTTCTTCGTCGCCGCGACCGATGACCTGATCACCTGGGCGCGCACCGGCTCGCTGATGTGGATGACGTTCGGTCTCGCCTGCTGCGCGGTCGAGATGATGCAGCTGTCGATGCCGCGTTACGACGCCGAGCGGTTCGGCTTCGCGCCGCGTGCGTCGCCGCGTCAGTCCGACGTGATGATCGTCGCCGGCACGCTGACCAACAAGATGGCCCCGGCGCTGCGCAAGGTTTACGACCAGATGCCGGAGCCGCGCTACGTGATCTCGATGGGATCGTGCGCCAACGGCGGTGGCTACTATCACTATTCGTATTCCGTGGTGCGCGGCTGCGACCGCATCGTCCCGATCGACATCTATGTGCCCGGCTGTCCGCCCACCGCCGAAGCGCTGCTGTACGGCGTGATGCTGCTGCAGAAGAAAATCCGGCGGACCGGCACTATCGAACGCTGAAGAAGGCTGTTTCATGGACGACAACGGGCTCGACACCCTGGGTCAGACGATCGTCGGCGCCTTGCCGGGAATCGCGACCGGTCACTCCGTCGCGTTCGGTCAGCTCACGCTGACCGTCGATGCCGGCAAAATCGTGGAGGTGATGCGGCTGCTGCGCGACGATCCGCGTTTCCGCTTCATCAGCTTCATCGACATGACCGCGGTCGATTATCCGGGTCGCGCGGAGCGGTTCGAGATCGTCTACCACCTGCTGTCGCCGAAGCTGAACGAGCGGGTGCGGGTGAAGGCCGAAGTCGGCGAGACCACGCTGGTGCCGTCGATCATCGACGTCTTCCCCGGCGCCGACTGGTTCGAGCGCGAAGCCTACGACCTCTACGGCATCATCATCACCGGTCATCCCGATATGCGCCGGCTGCTGACTGATTATGGTTTCGAAGGTCATCCGCTGCGCAAGGATTTTCCGCTGACCGGTTTCGTCGAGGTTCGCTACGACGACGACCAGAAGCGGGTGATCTACGAGCCGGTTCGGCTCAATCAGGAGTTCCGTAAGTTCGACTTCCTATCGCCCTGGGAAGGGGCTGACTATCCGGTCCTTCCCGGAGACGAGAAGGCGGGAGTGAAGTCGTGACCTCGTTCGCTGTTCGTAATTCGCTATTCGCTTTGACGCGGAGCCCGCTCCATGGCTGACGCTGCTGCTCCCGACGCTGCCAGCGTCCGCAACTTCACCATCAATTTCGGCCCGCAGCATCCGGCGGCGCACGGCGTGCTGCGTCTGGTGCTGGAGCTCGACGGCGAGGTGGTCGAACGGGTCGATCCGCATATCGGCCTTCTGCATCGCGGCACCGAGAAGCTGATCGAGCAGAAGACCTACCTGCAGGCCATTCCGTATTTCGATCGGCTCGATTACGTCGCGCCGATGAACCAGGAGCACGCGTTCTGCCTCGCGGTGGAAAAGCTGCTGGGGATCGCGGTGCCGCGCCGCGCGCAACTGATCCGCGTGCTGTACGCCGAGATCGGCCGCATCCTGTCGCATCTGCTCAACGTCACCACGCAGGCGATGGACGTCGGCGCGCTGACCCCGCCGCTGTGGGGCTTCGAAGAGCGCGAAAAGCTGATGATGTTTTACGAGCGCGCATCCGGCAGCCGGATGCACGCGGCGTATTTCCGCGTCGGCGGCGTGCATCAGGATCTGCCGCCGAAGCTGGTCGACGATATCGACGCCTGGTGCGACGCATTCCCGGCGGTGGTCGACGATCTCGACCGGCTGCTCAGCGACAACCGCATCTTCAAGCAGCGCAACGTCGATATCGGCGTGGTGACGCTGGATCAGGCCTGGGCCTGGGGCTTCTCCGGCGTGATGGTGCGCGGCTCGGGCGCAGCCTGGGACCTGCGCAAGGCGCAGCCATACGAGTGCTACGCCGAACTCGATTTCGAAGTGCCGATCGGCAAGAACGGCGACTGCTACGACCGCTACCACATCCGCATGGAAGAGATGCGGCAGGCGGTGCGGATCATGAAGCAGTGCATCGCCAAGCTGCGCGACCCGGCCGGGCAGGGGCCCGTCGTGGTCGACGACCACAAGATCTTCCCGCCGCGCCGCGGTGAGATGAAGCGGTCGATGGAAGCGCTGATCCATCACTTCAAGCTGTACACCGAGGGCTTCCACGTCCCGGCCGGCGAAGTCTATGCCGCGGTCGAAGCGCCGAAGGGCGAGTTCGGCGTGTATCTGGTCTCGGACGGCACCAACAAGCCGTACAAGTGCAAGATCCGCGCGCCGGGCTTTGCGCACTTGCAGGCGATGGACTTCCTCAGCCGCGGCCATCTGCTCGCCGACGTCTCGGCGATCCTCGGCTCGCTCGACATCGTGTTCGGAGAGGTCGATCGGTGAACGCACCCGGGCCCATCCAGTTTGATCGCGCCACCGGCGCTCTCGAGGGCGCCGGCGCCCTCGAGCGCATGGCGGCGTGTGCGCTGGTGATGGGCGCGCGGGTGTCGTCGACCTTCTCGTATCGCGGCTACAACGCCGCGGCGAATTTGATGCGCAAGGCGCTGCCGGAGCGCGATATCGCGATCAAGCTCAATCCCGACGCCACCTTCGTGTTTCCCTACGGCGACGGCTATTGGAGCAAGCTGCTGCAGCGCGATTACTCTTACGAGATCGAGCTGGACCTGTTGTTCCGCGACGCCGCCGACGTCGACTACACGCTGGTCGATTGCGGTGCGAATTACGGCTACTGGTCGGTGCTGGTGTCGAGCGCGCCATTTGGGGCGCATCGCACCCTGGCGATCGAACCGTCGAGCCAGAACTTCGCGCGGTTGACGCACAATGCGCAGGTCAACGGCAACCGGTTCTCGGTGATGAAGTGCGCAGTCGGTGCCGCGCGCGGCACTGCGAAACTGTCGGGCACCAAGCACGAGGCGTTCAGCATCGCCGGCAAGCCCGACGCCGACGGCGAGACTGTGCCGGTGATCCGGCTCGATGATCTGATCGACGACGGCCATCTGCCGCTTGGCGGCAAGTACATCGTCAAGCTCGACGTCGAGGGTGTCGAGATCGACGCGATCCGCGGCGGCGAGCGGCTGCTCGCCGAAGACACCGCGATCCTGTGCGAAGAGCACGGCAGCGACCGCGATCACAAGGTGTCGCGCTTCATCCTCGAACACACCCCGCTGAAGCTGGTCGTGTACGACCCGCAAAGCAATCGCTACGAGGCCGTAGTCGACCTCGGCATTCTCGACCGGATCAAGGTCGCGTCGAATGTCGGCTACAACGTCGTCGGAACCGCAAGCGCGTTCTGGCAGGCCCGGATCCAACACCTGAATGCGAGCGTGGCGCAGCGCTCGGCGAGAAACTGAGCATGTCCGTTCGTCGTCTGGCACCGAAAGAGCTGCAACCCGAGAGCTTCGCGTTCACCGCGGAAAATCTCGCCTGGGCGCAGAAGGAAATCACCAAGTATCCGCCGGGCCGGCAGTTCTCGGCAGTGATCGCGATCATGTGGCGGGCGCAGGAACAGTGCGGCGGCTGGCTGCCGGAAGCGGCGATCCGCACCGTCGCCGACATGCTGCAGATGCCGCATATCCGCGCGCTGGAAGTGGCGACCTTCTACACGATGTTCCAGCTCAACCCGGTCGGCAAGAAGGCTCATGTGCAGGTCTGCGGCACGACGCCGTGCAGGCTGCGCGGTGCCGGCGAGCTGATCGAGGTCTGCAAGAACCGGATCCATCACGACCCGTTCCATCTGTCGGCCGACGGCGACTTCTCCTGGGAGGAGGTCGAGTGCGCCGGCGCCTGCGTAAACGCGCCGATGGTGCAGATCTGGAAGGACACCTACGAAGACCTGACGCCCGAGACGCTGAACAAGGTGCTGGACGGCTTCGCGAGCGGCAATCCGCCGACGCCGGGCCCGCAGAATGGCCGGCAGCACGCGGCACCGATTACCGGCCCGACCACGCTGAAGACGGGTGGTATCAACGTATCGCCGGTCGACGCCAACGGGCCGTCCTTGACCGATGACGAGGCGAAGCGGGCGGGGGCGGCTGCCAACGTCCAGGATCGCCCCGCGCCCAAGCCGCCCGCAGCAGACGCCACCGAGAAGAACCCGCCATGACGACGCCCGCCCCGGTGGGGCGCGCCGTCGCGGAAAGCGCGAGAGCCATGCCGATCCCCGTTTACATGCTGCTGCACGGTGTCGCCGCCGCAGCGTTCATATTTCTGCTGCAGCGCTACGCGCTCGGTGCAACACTCCAATCGAGCGTGATCTGGGCGCTGACCTTCGGGGGCTGCGCTACCGGGCTCGCTTACATGCAATCCAAACGCTGACAGGGAACGCCGCAAGCCATGCTGGACGACAAGGACCGCATCTTCCGGAACCTGTACGGTCTCGACGACTGGACGCTGAAGGGCGCGCGCCGTCGCGGCGCGTGGGAAGGTACCAAGGCGATCATCGACAAGGGCCGCGACTGGATCATCAACGAGATGAAGGCTTCGGGCCTGCGCGGCCGCGGCGGCGCAGGCTTCCCGACCGGCCTGAAGTGGTCCTTCATGCCGAAGGACAATGCCGACGGCCGGCCGAGCTATCTGGTCGTCAACGCCGACGAGTCCGAACCCGGCACCTGCAAAGACCGCGAGATCATGCGCCACGACCCGCACACGCTGGTCGAGGGCTGTCTGGTCGCGGGCTGCGCGATGGGCGCCCACACCGGCTACATCTACGTGCGCGGCGAGTTCATCCGCGAGCGCGAGCGGCTGCAGGCGGCGATCGACCAGGCCTACGAGGCCAAGCTGATCGGCAAGGACAACGTCCACGGCTATCCGTTTGACCTCTACGTCGCCCACGGCGCCGGCGCTTACATCTGCGGTGAAGAAACCGCGCTGCTCGAGAGCCTCGAGGGCAAGAAGGGCCAACCGCGACTGAAGCCGCCGTTCCCGGCGAATGTCGGTCTGTTCGGCTGTCCGACCACGGTGAACAACGTCGAGTCGATCGCGGTTGCGCCGGACATCCTGCGCCGCGGTGCGGCGTGGTTCTCGTCGATCGGCCGTGCCAACAACGTTGGGACCAAGCTTTACGGCATCTCCGGCCACGTCAACACGCCCTGCGTCGTCGAAGAGGCGATGGGCATTCCGTTCCGCGAGCTGATCGAAAAGCACGGCGGCGGCATTCGTGGCGGCTGGGACAATCTGCTGGCGATCATTCCCGGCGGCGCGTCGTGCCCGCTGATCCCTGCGGCGGATTGCCAGGACCTGATCATGGACTTCGACGGCACCCGCGCGGTGAAGTCGAGCTTCGGCACCGCCGGCGTGATCGTGATGGACAAGTCGACCGATGTCGTCGCGGCGATCGCGCGCATCAGTTACTTCTTCAAGCACGAAAGCTGCGGCCAGTGCACGCCGTGCCGCGAAGGCACCGGCTGGATGTGGCGCGTGCTTGACCGCATGGTCGAAGGCCGCGCCCACAAGCGTGAAATCGACATGTTGCTGGAAGTGACCAAGCAGGTCGAAGGCCACACCATCTGCGCGCTCGGCGATGCCGCGGCCTGGCCGATCCAGGGCCTGATCCGCGCCTTCCGCCCCGAGATCGAGCGCCGCATCGACGACTTCTCGCGCAAGGCCACGCTCGACGATCAGGGCGTGCTCGATCCGGCGCACATGCAAGCGGCGGAGTGACTGCCATGATCAAGATCATCGTCGACGGCAAGGAAGTCGAAGTTCCGCCGGAGTACACGCTGCTGCAGGCCTGTGAGTCCGCCGGCGCCGAAATTCCGCGGTTCTGTTACCACGAGCGTCTGTCGATCGCCGGCAATTGCCGGATGTGCCTGGTCGAGCTGAAGGGCACGCCGAAGCCGGTGGCGAGCTGCGCCTGGGGCGTGCGCGACTGCCGCCCGGGTCCGAACGGCGAGCCGCCGGAGATCTCGACCAAATCGCCGATGGTCAAGAAGGCACGCGAAGGCGTGATGGAGTTCCTGCTGATCAACCATCCGCTCGACTGCCCGATCTGCGATCAGGGCGGCGAGTGCGACCTGCAGGACCAGGCGATGGGCTACGGCGTCGACCAGAGCCGGTTCGCCGAGAACAAGCGCGCGGTCGAGGACAAGTATCTCGGGGTGCTGGTCAAGACCTCGATGACCCGCTGCATCCAGTGCACCCGCTGCGTGCGCTTTGCGGCGGAGATCTGCGGCGTGCCGGAAATGGGCGCGATCGGTCGCGGCGAGGATATGGAGATCACCACTTATCTCGAGCGGGCGCTGACCTCGGAGCTGCAGGGCAACTTGGTCGACATCTGCCCGGTCGGTGCCCTGACGTCCAAGCCGTACGCCTTTGCGGCGCGGCCCTGGGAGCTCGGCAAGACCCAGTCGGTCGACGTGATGGACGGCGTCGGTTCGGCGATCCGCGTCGATACTCGCGGCCGCGAAGTGATGCGCATCCTGCCGCGCGTCAACGAGGCGATCAACGAGGAGTGGATCTCCGACAAGACCCGCCACGTCGTCGACGGCCTGCGCACGCAGCGGCTCGACCGGCCTTACGTTCGTGAGGGCGGCAAGCTGAAGCCGGCAAGCTGGCAGCAGGCGTTCGCCGCGATCAAGGCCAAGCTCGACGGCACCTCGGCCAAGAAGATCGGCGCGATCGCCGGCGATCTCGCCGCGGTCGAAGAGATGTTCGCGCTGAAGCAGCTGCTCGCCAAGCTCGGCTCGACCAACGTTGCGGCACAGAACGTCGCGGCGTTCGATCCGAAGGCCGGCCGCGCCAGCTACATCTTCAATCCGGGCATCGTCGGCATCGAGCAGGCCGATGCGGTGCTGATCATCGGCTCCGATCCGCGCAAGGAAGCGGCAATCCTCAATGCCCGCATCCGTAAGCGCTGGCGGGCCAGCGGCATGCCGATCGGCGTGATCGGCGATCAGGCCGAGCTGACCTATCACTACGATTATCTCGGCGCCGGCACCGACACGCTGAACGATCTGATCGCCGGCAAGCTCGGCTTCGCCGAGACGCTGAAGAACGCCAAGCGCCCGATCATCCTGGTCGGCGCGGCGGCGACCGCGCGTCGCGACGGCGCGGCGATCCTGTCGCTGGCGGCCAAGCTTGCCGCCGACGTCGGCGCGCTCGACGATGGCTGGAACGGCTTTGCGGTGCTGCATCCGGCGGCCTCCAGCGTCGGCGCGCTCGACATCGGCTTCGTGCCGGGAGCGGGCGGGCTGGGCGCGGCGGAGATGGCGACGGCCGGCGGCGTCGACGTGCTGTTTTCGCTGGGCGCCGACGAGGTCAAGGTGCCGGACGGCGCGTTCGTGGTTTACATCGGCACCCATGGCGATCGCGGCGCGCACCGTGCCGACGTGATCCTGCCGGGCGCCGCTTACACCGAGAAGTCCGGCATCTACGTCAACACCGAAGGCCGCGTGCAGATCGCCAATCGGGCGTCGTTCCCGCCGGGCGATGCGCGCGAAGACTGGGCGATCCTGCGGGCGCTGTCCGAAGCGGTCGGCGCCAAGCTGCCCTATGACTCGCTGGCGGCGCTGCGCAAGGCGCTGTTCGCCGAGGTGCCGCATCTGATGCGGGTCGATCAAATCGAGGCCGGCGATCCGGCCGATCTGCGCAAGCTGGCGAGCGCCGGCGGCAGCGTCGAAAAGACGCCGTTCAAGCCGGTGATCGCCGATTTCTACATGACCAACCCGATCGCGCGGGCGTCCGCGGTGATGGCGGAATGTTCCCGCCTTGCGTCGGGGCAATTGCTGACGGCGGCGGAGTAGGCGGGACCCATGGCTGAATTCTTCGCGACCAACCTGTGGCCGCTGCTCGTGGTGATCGGGCAGAGCGTGCTGCTGTTGGTCATCCTCCTGATCGCGATCGCCTACATCCTGCTCGCCGACCGTAAGATCTGGGCGGCGGTGCAGATCCGTCGCGGCCCGAACGTGGTCGGACCGTGGGGTCTGCTGCAGTCGTTCGCCGACTTGCTGAAGTTCGTTCTCAAGGAGCCGACCATTCCGGACGGCGCCAACAAGGGCCTGTTCCTGCTGGCGCCGCTGGTGACCTGCGTGCTGGCGCTCGCGGCCTGGGCGGTGATCCCGGTGAATGCCGGCTGGGTGATCGCCGACATCAACGTCGGCGTGCTCTACATCCTCGCAGTGTCGTCACTGTCGGTGTACGGCATCATCATGGCGGGCTGGTCGTCGAACTCGAAGTACCCGTTCCTCGCCGCGCTGCGCTCGGCGGCGCAGATGGTGTCCTACGAAGTCTCGATCGGCTTCGTGGTGATCTGCGTGCTGCTGTGCGTCGGGTCGCTGAACCTGACCGCGATCGTCGAGGCGCAGGACGGCAAGTGGGGCATGCTCGGCTGGTACTGGCTGCCGCTGTTCCCGATGTTCGTGGTGTTCTACGTCTCGGCGCTGGCCGAAACCAACCGCCCGCCGTTCGACCTCGTCGAAGCGGAGTCGGAACTGGTCGCCGGCTTCATGGTCGAATACTCGTCGACCCCGTATCTGCTGTTCATGCTCGGCGAGTACGTGGCGATCGTCACGATGTGCGCGATGGGCACGATCCTGTTCCTCGGCGGATGGTTGCCGCCGGTGCCTTACGCGCCCTTCACCTGGGTGCCGGGCATCGTCTGGTTCTCGCTGAAGCTGCTGTTCATGTTCTTCCTGTTCGCGATGGCGAAGGCGATCGTGCCGCGCTACCGCTACGACCAGTTGATGCGGCTGGGCTGGAAGGTGTTCCTGCCGCTGTCGCTGGCGATGGTGGTGATCGTGGCGTCGGTCCTGCAGTTCGCCGGCCTGGCACCGAAATGAGGCTTCGATGAACGTCACCGCTACCGCCCGTTCGCTGCTTCTGACCGAGTTCGTATCGGCGTTTTTCCTCGCCATGCGCTACTTCTTCAAACCGAAGCCGACGATCAATTATCCTTTCGAGAAGAACCCGATCTCTCCGCGGTTCCGCGGCGAGCACGCGCTGCGCCGTTATCCCAACGGCGAGGAGCGCTGCATCGCCTGCAAGCTGTGCGAGGCGGTGTGCCCCGCGCAGGCGATCACCATCGAGGCCGGCCCGCGCCGCAACGACGGCACCCGCCGCACGGTGCGCTACGACATCGACATGGTGAAGTGCATCTATTGCGGGTTCTGCCAGGAGGCGTGCCCGGTCGACGCGATCGTCGAGGGACCGAACTTCGAGTTCGCCACCGAGACCCGCGAAGAATTGTACTACGACAAGGCCCGCCTGCTGGCCAACGGCGACCGCTGGGAACGCGAAATCGCCAAGGCCATCTCCCTCGACGCGCCGTACCGGTGAGCTGACGCCATGTCGATGCCCGTCCTGTTCTTCTATCTCTACGCCGGGGTGGCGATCGCTGCCGCGGTGATGGTCGTGGTCGCCCGCAACCCGGTGCACTCCGCGCTGTTCCTGATCCTGGTGTTCGTCAACGCCGCCGGCATGTTCGTGCTGATGGGGGCCGAATTCCTGGCGATGATCCTGATCGTGGTCTATGTCGGCGCCGTCGCGGTGCTGTTCCTGTTCGTGATCATGATGCTGGATGTCGATTACAGCCAGCTTCGCGAAGGTTTCCTCGAATATCTGCCGTTCGGCCTGTTGATCGGCTTCATCTTCCTGGCCGAGCTATTGCTGCTGGCCGGCGGCTGGGTGATCAGCCCGACCGTGACCAAGGCGGTGACGTCGCCGATCCCGACCGGCGTGTCCAACACCGAGGCGCTCGGCCTCGTGCTCTATACCCGCTACATCCACTACTTCCAGGTGTCGGGCATGGTGCTGCTGGTGGCGATGGTCGGCGCAATCGTGCTGACGCTGCGTCACAAGAAGAAGGTCAAGCGGCAGGATATCGCCGCGCAGAACGCCCGCTCCAAGGAGACGGCGATGGCGATCCGCCACGTCAAGCCGGGGCAGGGCCTGTCCGACAACGATGCTGCGGAGTGGGTGCGATGAACGAGATCGGTCTCGGCCATTTCCTGTCGGTCGCCGCGGTGCTGTTCACGCTCGGCACGCTCGGCATCTTCCTGAACCGCAAGAACGTCATCATCATCCTGATGTCGATCGAGCTGATGCTGCTCGCCGTCAACATCAACCTGGTGGCGTTCTCGATCTACCTGAACGACATCGTCGGCCAGGTTTACGCGCTGCTGGTGCTCACCGTCGCCGCCGCGGAGGCCGCGATCGGCCTCGCGGTGCTGGTGGTGTTCTTCCGCAACCGCGGCACCATCGCGGTGCAAGATATCAACTTGATGAAGGGCTAGGGCATGATCGGCAATCGTTTGCGGATTGACGGCATGTCCGGGGGGCTGAAGGCGCGCGCATGATCCAGGCTATCGTATTCCTGCCGCTTGTCGGCGCGCTGATCGCGGCCGTCATTGCGCTGGTGGGCGCCCACGCCCGCAACCCGAGCGGCGACACCGTCGAGCATCACGATGATCACGGCCACGACGCCCATGGCCACGCGGCGCACGGTCATGACGCTCACGCGCATGAGGCTCACGGTCACGACGACCACGCGCACGACGATCACGCTCACGGTCCGGTCGAACCGGCCGCCGCCGGCTCGCGTCTCGCCGAGATCGTCACCACGACGCTGCTGCTGATTTCCTGCGCGCTGTCCTGGGTGACGCTGGTCGAAGTCGGCTTCATGCACCACGATTCACGCGTGGCGTTGTTGCCGTGGATCAATTCCGGCGAGCTGCAGGTCGCCTGGGCGCTGCGTGTCGACACGCTCACCGCAGTAATGCTGGTGGTGGTGACGACGGTGTCGTCGCTCGTCCACCTGTATTCGATCGGCTACATGCACGAAGATCCGCATCGGCCGCGGTTCTTCGGCTATCTGTCGCTGTTCACCTTCGCGATGCTGATGCTGGTGACCGCCGACAACCTGCTGCAGCTGTTCTTCGGCTGGGAAGGCGTCGGTCTGGCGAGCTACCTGCTGATCGGGTTCTGGTACCAGAAGCCGTCGGCCAACGCCGCCGCCATCAAGGCCTTCGTGGTCAACCGCGTCGGCGACTTCGGGTTCCTGCTCGGCATCTTCACGGTGTTCGTGTTGGTCGGCTCGACCGATTTCGACACCATCTTCTCGGCGGCGCCGGGCCTCACCGGCAAGACCATCAACTTCTTCGGCTGGCACGCCGACGCGCTGACGCTGGCCTGCCTGATGCTGTTCATGGGTGCGATGGGCAAGTCGGCGCAGTTCTTGCTGCACACCTGGCTGCCGGACGCGATGGAAGGCCCGACTCCGGTGTCGGCGCTGATCCACGCCGCGACCATGGTCACCGCCGGCGTGTTCATGGTGGCGCGGATGTCGCCGCTGTTCGAACTCGCCCCGAACGCCCAGGCCGTGGTGATGTTCTTCGGCGCCACCACCGCATTCTTCGCGGCGACGATTGGTCTCGTCCAGAACGACATCAAGCGGATCGTTGCGTATTCGACCTGTTCGCAGCTCGGCTACATGTTCGTGGCGATGGGGGCGGGCGCTTACTCGGTCGGCATGTTCCACCTGTTCACGCACGCCTTCTTCAAGGCGCTGCTGTTCTTGGGCGCCGGCTCGGTGATCCACGCGATGCATCACGAGCAGGACATCCGCAACATGGGTGGCCTGAAGGACCGCATCCCGTTCACCTACGGCGTAATGCTGATCGGCACCCTGGCGCTGACCGGCTTCCCGCTGACCGCCGGCTACTTCTCGAAGGACGCGATCATCGAGGCGGCGTTCGTCTCGAAGAACCCGCTGGCGTTCTACGGCTTCCTGATGACCGTGGTCGCTGCGTTGCTGACCTCGTTCTATTCGTGGCGCCTGGTGTTCAAGACGTTCCACGGCGAGCCGCATGATCGGAAGCATTACGAGGCGGCGCATGAGAGCCCGCTGGTGATGACGATCCCGCTGTTCGTGCTCGCTTTCGGCGCGCTGGCGGCCGGCTATCCGTTCAAGGAGCTGTTCGCCGGTCACGGCATCGAGGAGTTCTTCCGCTCGTCGCTGAAGATGCACCCGCACATCATCGAAGAGATGCACCACATCCCGGCCTGGATTGCGCTGCTGCCGACGGTGATGATGGTGGTGGGCTTCCTGGTGTCCTGGTTCTTCTACATCCGGCGCCCGGATATCCCGATGGAGCTCGCCAGCCAGCATCGGCTGCTCTACCAGTTCCTGCTCAACAAGTGGTACTTCGACGAATTGTACGAGATCATCTTCGTGCGTCCGGCGAAGTGGATTGGCCGCCAGCTCTGGAAGAAGGGCGATGGCATGCTGATCGACGGCTTCGGCCCCGACGGCATCTCCGCCCGGGTGCTCGACGTCACCCGCGGGGTGGTCCGGATGCAGACCGGCTACCTCTACCACTACGCATTCGCGATGCTGATCGGCGTGGCCGGTCTGATCACCTGGTTCATCCTCGGCTTGGGGGGCCGGTAAATGTCGGCTTCGATCATGACCTGGCCGGTGCTGTCGGTCGTTACGTTCCTGCCGGTGCTCGGTGCGGCACTGGTCTATCTCGCCCGCGGCGAGGACGAGGCGGCGCGACGTAACGCCCGCTGGATCTCGCTGTGGACCACGCTGATCACCTTCGCGGTGTCGCTGCTGCTGGTGTGGCACTTCGATCCCGCCAACCCGGGCTTCCAGTTCGTCGAAAAGGCGCCCTGGCTCGGCAACACCATCACCTATCACATGGGGGTCGACGGCATATCGCTGCCGCTGGTGATCCTGACCACCGCGATCATGCCGTTCTGCATCATCGCGAGCTGGCGCTCGGTGACAGTGCGGGTGCGCGAATACATGATCGCGTTCCTGATCCTCGAAACGCTGATGATCGGCACCTTCTCGGCGCTGGATCTGGTGCTGTTCTATCTGTTCTTCGAAGGCGGCCTGATCCCGATGTTCCTGATCATCGGCATCTGGGGTGGTCCGCGCCGGGTGTATGCTTCGTTCAAGTTCTTCCTGTACACGCTGCTCGGCTCGGTGCTGATGCTGCTGGCGATCATGGCGCTGTACTGGAACGCCGGCACCACCGACATTCCGACCCTGATGCGCACCTCGGTGCCGAGCGGACTGCAGACCTGGGCGTGGCTGGCGTTCTTCGCTTCGTTCGCGGTGAAGATGCCGATGTGGCCGGTGCACACTTGGCTGCCGGACGCGCACGTCGAAGCGCCGACAGCAGGTTCGGTCGTGCTGGCCGCGATCCTGCTGAAGATGGGTGGCTACGGCTTCCTGCGGTTCTCGCTGCCGATGTTCCCCGACGCCTCGGTGTATTTCGCGCCGCTGATCTACACCCTGTCGGTGATCGCGATCATCTACACCTCGCTGGTCGCGCTGATGCAGGAGGACATCAAGAAGCTGATTGCGTACTCCTCAGTCGCGCATATGGGCTTCGTCACCATGGGCATCTTCTCCGGCACCACCCAGGGCGTTGCCGGCGCGGTGTTCCAGATGATCAGCCACGGCATCGTGTCGGGCGCGCTGTTCCTCTGCGTCGGCGTCGTCTACGACCGGATGCACACCCGCGAGATCGCCGCCTATGGCGGCTTGGTCAACCGGATGCCGCTGTACGCGCTGGTGTTCATGGTGTTCACCATGGCCAATGTCGGTCTGCCCGGCACCTCCGGGTTCATCGGTGAATTCCTGACGCTGCTCGGTACCTTCCGCGTCAACATCCCGACCGCGACGCTGGCGACCACCGGCGTGATCCTGTCGGCCGGCTACGCGCTGTGGCTGTATCGCAAGGTGGTGTTCGGGGCGATGACCAAGCCGGCGCTCGCCAGCATCAAGGATCTGACCTGGCGCGAAGGTCTGATGATGGCGCCGCTGGTGGTTCTGACGATCCTGTTCGGCTTCTATCCGAAGCCGGTTCTCGACATTTCGGCCGCCTCCGTTCAGCAACTCGTCAACAACTACGCCGCCGCCGTGACTGCCGTGAAGGCAGCGGCGCTGCCTTGACCGGCAAGGACTGATCCAGATGAACTTTGAAACAGCCGGTTACCCGCTGCTTCCGATCCTGCCGGAACTGGTTCTGGTGGTGGGGGCGATGCTGCTCCTGATGCTCGGCGCCTATCGTGGGCCGAAGGCCACCGGCACCGTCACGGTGCTGGCGATCCTGCTGCTGGTCGCCACCGGCGCGCTGGAACTGTTCGCGCTGCCGGCCGGCAAGCTGGTCACCTTCGGAGGCAGCTTCATCGTCGACGACTTCGCCCGCTTCCTGAAGGTGCTGGCGCTTATCGGCTCGGCCGTGACGCTGATCCTGTCGCTCGAAGTGCTGACTCATCCGACGCGGCGGATGTTCGAATACGCCATCCTGGTGTTGCTGTCGTCCGCCGGCATGCTGCTGCTGATCTCGGCCGGCGACCTGATCATGCTGTATCTCGGCCTCGAGCTGATGAGCCTTGCGCTCTACGTGGTTGCGGCCAGCAACCGTCAGGATGCCAAGTCGAACGAAGCCGGCATGAAGTACTTCGTGCTCGGCGCGCTGTCGTCGGGCATGCTGCTGTACGGCGCCTCGCTGATCTACGGCTTCACCGGCACGGTGCAGTTTTCGGGCATTGCGGCTGCGGCCAAGGACGGCAATGTCGGCCTGGTGTTCGGCCTCGTGTTCTTGCTCGCCGGGCTGTGCTTCAAGGTCTCGGCGGTGCCGTTCCACATGTGGACGCCGGACGTTTATGAAGGTGCGCCGACCCCGGTCACTGCGTTCTTCGCCTCGGCGCCGAAGGTGGCGGGCATCGCGATCTTCACCCGCGTCACGCTGACGGCGTTCCCGAGCATCGCGCCGCAGTGGCAGCAGATCGTGATCTTCGTGGCGATCGCTTCGATGGCGCTAGGCTCGTTCGCGGCGATCGGCCAGAAGAACATCAAGCGCCTGATGGCGTATTCGGCGATTGCCAATATCGGCTTCGCGCTGGTCGGCCTGTCGGCTGGCACGGTCGAAGGCGCGCAGGGCGTGATCGTCTACATCTCGATCTATGTGGCGATGACGCTGGGCGCGTTCGCGGTGATCCTGGCGATGCGTCGCAACGGCATGCACGTCGAGAACATCAGCGACTTCGCTGGCCTGTCGCGGACCAATCCTCCGCTGGCGTTCTTCTTCGCGATGCTGCTGTTCTCGTTCGCCGGCATCCCGCCGCTCGCCGGGTTCTTCGCCAAGTTCTACGTGTTCATGGCCGCGATCAAGGCTGGCATGTTCGTGCTGGCTGTGGTCGGCGTCGTCACCAGCGTGGTGGGTGCCTACTACTATCTCGCCATCGTCAAGGTGATGTACTTCGACGAGCCGGCGCCGGGCGTCGATCCGGTGCGGCCGGAGCTGCGCGGCGTCCTGATGGTCGCCGGCCTGTTCAATATGCTGTTCTTCGTCTACCCGGCACCGCTGGTGAACGCAGCAACAGCGGCAGCCAAGTCGCTGTTCTAAATGACAGCGCTGCATCTCGGATCAAAGGCGGCAGCGGCGGGCTATAGGCTCGCCGCTTTCGATTCCACGGGCTCGACCAATGCCGAGGCGCTGACCAGCGCGCGAGCAGGCGAGGTGGGCCCGATGTGGTTCGTCACCACCGAGCAGACCGCCGGCCGTGGCCGCCGCCAGCGCGCCTGGATCGCGCCGCGGGGCAATCTCGCCAGCAGCGTTCTCGAAGTCATGCGAGTGCCGCCCGGCACCGCGGCGACGCTCGGCTTCGCTGCCGGGCTGGCGCTCGAAGCCGCGCTGCAGCAGGTCAGTCTGGAAGCGCGGGCGCGCTCAGGGATCGATTTTGGTTTCCGGCTGAAATGGCCGAACGACGTGCTGGCGTCGGGCAAGAAGCTCGCCGGCATTCTGCTCGAAGCCGAGAACGTCGGTGATCGCCTCGCTGTGGTGGTCGGCATCGGCACCAACGTCATCGCGGCGCCGACCGATACGCCGTATCCGGCGGCCTCGCTGCACGACCTCGGCATCTCGGTGAGCGCCGAGGATCTGTTCGCGGCGCTGTCCGACGCCTGGATCGAGCTGCGCGGCATCTGGGACGACGGCCGCGGCTTTCCCGAGATTCGTCGGCGCTGGCTGGAGCGCGCCGCCGGTCTCGGCGAACCGG
The DNA here is from genome assembly GCF_010907025.1 of Rhodopseudomonas sp. BR0G17. Classification (NCBI taxonomy): domain Bacteria; kingdom Pseudomonadati; phylum Pseudomonadota; class Alphaproteobacteria; order Hyphomicrobiales; family Nitrobacteraceae; genus Rhodopseudomonas; species Rhodopseudomonas sp. BR0G17. The sequence continues at coordinate 121,195 of NZ_QUML01000006.1, forward strand.
TGTCGATCCGGTCGGGCGACAGCGCGCTCGAGGGCGTGTTCGACAGCATCGACGACACCGGCTGTCTGATCGTGCGCACCACCGACGGAAGAAGGGTGCCGGTTTCGGCCGGTGACGTGTATTTCAAAGGCGTCGCATCAATGGGAGCGGCGTGATGGCCCGTCCGGACGAGTTTACATTTGCGCCGCTCGGCGGCGTTGGCGAGATCGGCATGAACCTGTCGATCTACGGTCTCGGCAATCGCGCTCAGCGGAGCTGGCTGGCGGTCGACCTCGGCGTGTCGTTCGGCGACGAGGAGCATCTGCCCGGCATTGATTTGATCATGCCGGACATCCGCTTCCTGGAAAAAGAGAAGAAGAACCTCGTCGGCCTGGTGCTGACCCATGCGCACGAGGATCATTTCGGCGCGATCATCGATCTGTGGCCGAAGCTCGGCTGCCCGATCTACGCCACCAAATTCAGCGCCTCGCTGTTCGCCGCCAAGCTGGCGGCTGAACGCACCACGCTGAAGATCCCGATCACCGAAGTGCCGTCGGGCGGCACCATCGATCTCGGTCCGTTCAGCGTCGAGTTCATCCCGGTGGCGCATTCGATTCCGGAAAGCCACGCGCTGGCGATCCGCACCTCGGTCGGCACCGTGCTGCATACCGGCGACTGGAAGATCGATCCGACGCCCGTCGTCGGTCCGCCGACCGACGAAGCACGACTGCGTCAGCTCGGCGACGAAGGCGTGCTCGCGCTGATCGGCGACTCCACCAATGCGGTGCGCGACGGCCGCTCGCCGTCCGAAGCTGAAGTTGCAGTTTCGCTCGCCGGCCTGATCAAGTCGGCGAAGGGCCGCGTCGCGGTGACGACCTTCGCATCCAATGTCGGTCGCATCCGTGCCGTCGCCGATGCGGCGAAGGCGGCCGGGCGCGAGGTTGTTCTGGTCGGACGCGCGATGGACCGCGTTGCGCAGGTCGCGCGCGAGACCGGGCATCTCGACGGCGTGCAGAGTTTCCGCGGGCCCGAGTATTACGGGCACTTTCCGCCCGACAAGGTGCTGGCGCTGTGCACCGGCAGCCAGGGCGAGCCGCGCGCCGCGCTGGCGCGGATCGCCAGAGACGACCATCCCGAAATCACCCTCAACAAGGGCGACTGCGTGATCTTCTCGTCGCGCACGATTCCGGGCAACGAGAAGGCGGTCGGCAGCATCATCAACGGGCTGGTGACGCAGGGCATCGAAGTGATCACCGATCGCGATCACCTCGTCCATGTCTCGGGCCATCCGCGCCGTGACGAACTGCGCGAGATGATCTCCTGGGTGCGGCCGCAGCTCTTGATCCCGGTGCACGGCGAAGCGCTGCATCTGAACGCACACGCCAAGCTGGCGCGGCAGATGGGCGTGCCCAAGGTGATGACCTGCCGCAACGGCGACCTGATCCGTCTCGGACCGGGCGATCCGGCGGTGATCGATCAACTGCCGTCGGGCCGGCTGTACAAAGACGGCACCATCCTCGAGCAGGACACCTCTCGCGCCGTGGTCGAGCGCCGCAAGATGGCGTTCGCCGGCTGTGCCTTCGTGGCGCTGGCGCTGACCGAGGCCGGCGAACTGGCCGACGATCCCGAGGTCGATCTGGTGGGCATGCCGGAGAACAACACCGCGGGCGAGCCGCTCGAAGACATCGTGTTCGATGCCGTGGTTGCCACCGTCGAGGGGCTGCCGCGAGCGCGGCGACGCGACCCGGACTCGGTGGCGGAATCGGTGCGACGCACGGTCCGCTCGATCGTTCAGGCAGAATGGGGCAAGAAACCTTTGTGCACGGTGCACGTGCTGACGGTTTGAGATAAACACCAACAAGAACACGACAACGAAAGAGGGTGACCATGCTCGGGCGGCTCAACCACGTGGCGATCGCGGTGAAGGATGCGGTGCAGGCCGCCAAGGTCTATGGCGCCGGCTTCGACGCGGCGATCTCGGAAGCGGTGCCGCTGCCGGAGCACGGCGTCATCACCGTGTTCGTGACCCTGCCGAACACCAAGATCGAGTTCATCCAGCCGCTCGGCGAAGCCTCGCCGATCGCCAAGTTTCTCGAGCGCAACGCGGACGGCGGCATTCACCACGTCTGCTACGAAGTGCCGGACATCATCGAAGCGCGCGACCGCCTGACCAAGGAAGGCGCGCGGGTGCTCGGCGACGGCAATCCGAAGATCGGCGCGCACGGCAAGCCGGTGCTGTTCTTCCATCCGAAGGATTTCTCCGGCGCGCTGGTCGAGATCGAACAAGCCTGATCGATGGCCTCCACCATCGCCGGGCTGCTCGCGATCTACTTCGTCTTATGGTGGATCGTGTTGTTCGTGACGCTGCCGTTCGGCGTGCGCAGTCACGCCGAGAGCGAAGGTGAGGGGCCGTCTCCCGGCACCGATCCCGGCGCCCCAGTGGCAACGCTGCTGGCGCGCAAGGCGCTGTGGACCACGCTGATCTCAGCGGTGATCTTCGCCGTCGCACTTTACGCGTATCGTTCCGGCTGGCTCGGTATCGATCGTCTCGCCAAGCTGATGAATCTGCCTCTGTAGGGCCGCACACCGCGTTAATCGCTGTCGTGGCGACATGCTGTGGTTCGGCGCTGCGTGTTGAGCGCAGCGAGCCTCACGGGCGCATGCACGATTCGCGGCGATGAATTTCGCTGCGTTCAATCGATCCTACGAGTCGCGGACGCGCAGCGGCTCTTTTTGCCAAATGTATCTGGGTTGGATTCGCCCGCGAGCGGTGTCGGCTGCTTGGCGATTCGTCGAATGAAAAATAGTGCCGAAATGGCGCTGAAAAAGAAAAAGCAGGGCGCGGCGCCCTGCTAAAAAACTTGTCGACCCTATAATTTCCCCGAATAGTTGTTCGTATTGTTTGGCCGGGCGACGTTCGTTGGTGAACGTCAGGGTTCCTCCCGAGACTTGGACCACTCAGACCTTCGCCGCAAGGCTCAGCCTGTAGCCACATTGGTAGCCTATTCTAAGCGTCTTGTCATCATTCACGGCAACGAATGTTCAAATTTAAGGCAAGACGTGAAATGAACGAGAACTCGCCAGCTGCACGCGGTTTGCAGTTTCGTTTGGCGCGGTTGCCGAGCTGTGCGATGCTGCGTTGGTCAACCGAACGCAACCGACCTGCATGATAATTCACTCGCCCAAAGGACTGTCTGCGCTGCGCCGACGCCTCGGGCGGCTGATTCCGTTGGTTGCTGTGGTGGTGCTGGTGCAGCTTTTGGCGCCAATCGGCGCGGTGCGGTTCATTGCCAGCACGATCGCCGATCCGGTCGGCGTCGCGCCGCTGTGCGCCGAGATGGCGAAGCCGGGGCAGGCGTCACATGCCGCTTTACCGTCGGCGCACGACTCCGGCTGCTGCGCGATCTGCGCCGTCGGCCTCAGCGGTGCGCCGGTGCCGGCTCTGCCGCCGCAGGATTTCGTGGTGGCGCGGTTTGCCGAAGTGGTGGTCTGGCACCTTGCCGATTCGGCGCCGGCCGACCGTCGCTCGTTCGCTCACGCCCAGGCGCGCGGGCCGCCGGTTCTGGTCTCAGCCTCTGCCTGACCGCGGCGTCCGCCGCTCTTTTCAATGTTCGACAATCGCCGGACGGCGCGTGCCCCGCAATCGCCGGGAACGCGCCTGACGTGGCTTTCGTTCTGACTTCCTCAACTGACAGAAAGACCCACCCATGAAGATGTTCATCCGCAGCGTTGCGTCCGTCGCCGTCGCCACTTTGCTGTCGACCGCCGCCGTGCAGGCCGCCGAGGTCAAGGCCGGCGATCTGGTGATCAGCCAGTCGTGGAGCCGCGCCACCCCGGGCGGCGCCAAGGTTGCCGGCGGCTTCCTCACCATCGAGAACAAGGGCAGCAGCGCCGACCGTCTGGTGTCCGGCACCGCCGACATCGCCGGCAAGGTCGAGATCCACGAGATGTCGATGGACAACGGGGTGATGAAGATGCGCCCGCTCGACAAGGGGCTGCCGATCGAGCCCGGCAAGACCGTGACGCTGATGCCGGGCAGCTACCACATCATGCTGATGGATCTGAAAGGCCCGCTGAAGCAGGGCGACAAGGTGCCGATGACGCTGCAGTTCGAAAAGGCCGGCAAGGTGCAGGTGACGCTCGACGTCGAAGGCGTCGGTGCCAAGGCGCCGGGCGATGCCGGCGGCAGCATGATGAAGATGGACCATGGCACGATGGATCACAGCGGCCACGGGATGAAGAAGTGATGCGGTTGCGATCCGTATCGGCAGCGGCGGCCCTCGCGGCCGCCGCGCTCGGCGCCGCGCCGGCGCTGGCTCACGTTACGCTGCAGCCGAACGAGGCCACGGCGGGCAATTACTTCCAGGCGGCGTTCAGCGTGCCGCATGGCTGCGACGGCAGCGCAACGCTTGCGGTCCGGGTCAAGATTCCGGACGGCGTGCTGTCGGTGAAGCCGCAGATGAAGCCGGGCTGGTCGGTCGACATCAAGACCCGCAAGATTGAGGGCGAACAGCCGAAGCTGCACGGCAAGACCATCACCGAGACCGTCGACGAGGTGACCTGGCGCGGCGGGCCGCTCCCGGACAACCTCTACGACACCTTCGGTCTGGTGATGAAACTGCCCGACGCTGCCGGGAAGACGCTGTACTTCCCGGTGGTGCAGGAATGCGAAAAGGGCGTTTCGCGCTGGATCGAGATTCCTGCCTCGGGACAGAAGTCCGACGCCCTGCATGAGCCGGCCCCGGCGCTGCGGCTGAAGCCGAAGGCGCCGTGACGGCGGGCTATATTCACACGCGCCGCCGCGGGCGCTGGCTGGCCTGGATCACGGCGATCGCCGTGCTGCTGTGGCCGGCGCTCGCGGCCGCGCATGCCAGCCTCGTCGCCAGCGATCCCGCTTCTGAAGCGGTGCTGGCAACGCCGCCCAACACTTTCTCGCTGACCTTCAACGAACCGGTCATCGCGCTGCTGCTGCAACTGATCGACGCGCGCGGCCGCAGCCAGGCGATCACGGCGATCGACCAGGATGGCGCGACCCTTCGGTTTGCGCCGCCGGCCGCGCTCGGCGAGGGCGCCCATGTGCTGAGCTGGCGGGTGGTCTCCGCCGATGGCCACCCGATTGGCGGCGCGCTGACGTTCTGGATCGGCACGCCCGGCCAAAGGCTGCCGCCGATCATCGTGCCGGACGACCCGGCGCGCCGCACCGCGATTTGGGCGACGCGCATCCTGGTCGGCTTCACGCTGCTCACCGCCGTCGGCGGCGCGGCGTTCCTGGCCTGGATCGCAGCGGCACCGGTCGCGGGCGCAGCGATGCTGACCACTGGACTCGCGCTGCTCGGCTTGGCCACCGTCGTGTTGTCGGCCGGCCTGCAAGGGCTGGACGCGCTCGATCTGCCGCTGGCCCGGCTCGGCGAGGCCGCGGTGTGGCGCGCCGGTGCTTCGGGTTCGTTCGGCGATGCGGCCGCGCTGTCCGGGATGGCCTTCGTCCTGACACTGTTGGCGCTGCGCTGGCGCGGCTGGAACGCGCGGCTGTTGTCGCTCGGCGCCGTGGTGAGCCTCGGCACAGCGTTCGCCGTCAGCGGACATGCGGCCACAGCCGAGCCGCGCGCGCTCTCCGGTGCCGCCGTCTGGCTGCATGGCGTCAGTCTGGCGCTATGGATCGGCGCACTGTTGCCGTTGGCGATTGCGGTCGGTGGGCGCGATGCGGCGCCGGCGACGCTGCGGCGGTTTTCCAAGGCCATCCCGCTGGCGATCGTAATGCTGCTGATCAGCGGCATCGCTTTGGCGGCGATCGAACTCGGCCGGATCGATGTGCTGTGGCAGAGCGATTATGGCCGCGTGCTGATCGCCAAGCTGGCGCTGGTTGGCGTCCTGCTCGCTCTGGCGCTGTGGAACCGGGTGCGGCTGACGCCGCTGCTGCTGGCCGGCGAGGTGTCGGCGGTGCGGAGAATGCGGGCCAGCATCGTGGCCGAGCTGGTGCTGGTGATTGCCATCCTGGGCGTGGTCGGGCTGTGGCGGTTCACGCCGCCGCCGCGCAGCGCTGCACCTCAGTCGGTGGCAGCCTCGGAGATGGTGCATCTCCACGCTGAGCGGGCGATGGCCACGGTGACGCTGGCGCCCGCCCGAGCCGGGCCTGTCGAGATCGAGGTGCTGCTGCAGACGGCCGAGGAGGCGCCGCTTGCCGCGCAGGCGCTGACCGTGACGCTGGCTAAGCCTGATGCCGGGATCGAGCCGCTCAGCGCCGAGGCGCGGAGGACGGCGGACGGACCCTGGCGAGCACGGCTGACGGCGCCCGTGCCTGGAAAATGGACGCTGACGCTCGGCATCCTGATCTCGGATTTCGAGAAGGTGAACCTCGAAACCCCGATCGTGATTCGATAGTCGGGTGCCGAGCACCCGGTCGCCGTGCTAGACCGCAAGTGTCCCGCACCGACCTGAGCACCGGCCAATCCGGCCCGAATTGCAGAGTTGCGCGGCTCCCGCCCTTGTGTTTTCGCGTCCGATCCGGTTTCACTGGCGCAAAATTAGCTTCCACCCGATTCTCCGAGCAAATCCCATGCGTTTGTCGCGATTCTTCCTGCCGATCCTGAAGGAAAACCCGAAGGAGGCCGAGATCGTCTCGCACCGGCTGATGCTGCGTGCCGGCATGCTGCGGCAGGAGGCGGCCGGCATCTACGCCTGGCTGCCGCTCGGCCATCGGGTGTTGAAGAAGATCGAGCAGATCGTCCGCGAGGAGCAGAACCGCGCCGGCGCGATCGAACTGCTGATGCCGACCCTGCAGCTCGCCGACCTGTGGCGCGAAAGCGGCCGCTACGATGCCTACGGTCCGGAGATGCTGCGGATCGCCGACCGGCATAAGCGGGAATTGCTGTACGGCCCGACCAACGAGGAAATGATCACCGAGATCTTCCGGGCCTACATCAAGTCCTACAAGAGCCTGCCGCTGAATCTCTATCATATTCAATGGAAATTCCGCGACGAGCAGCGTCCGCGTTTCGGCGTGATGCGCGGCCGCGAATTCCTGATGAAGGACGCGTACTCGTTCGACGTCGACGAAGCCGGCGCGCGCAAGTCCTACAACAAGATGTTCGTCGCTTACCTGCGCACCTTCGCGCGGATGGGCCTGAAAGCGATCCCGATGCGCGCCGAGACCGGCCCGATCGGCGGTGATCTCAGCCACGAATTCATCGTGCTGGCCGAGACCGGCGAGTCTGGCGTCTACATCGACCGCGACGTGCTGAACCTGCCGGTGCCGGACGAGAACGTCGACTACGACGGCGACCTGACCCCGATCATCAAGCAGTGGACCTCGGTCTATGCGGCGACCGAGGACGTTCACGAGGCGGCGCGCTATGAGAGCGAAGTGCCGGAGGCCAACCGCCTCAACACCCGTGGCATCGAGGTCGGCCAGATCTTCTACTTCGGCACCAAGTATTCCGACTCGATGAAGGCGAACGTCACCGGTCCGGACGGGACCGATGCGCCGATCCACGGCGGCTCCTACGGCGTCGGCGTGTCGCGGCTGGTCGGCGCGATCATCGAGGCCTGCCACGACGACAACGGCATCATCTGGCCGGAGGCAGTGGCGCCGTTCCGCGTGACGATCCTCAATCTGAAGCAGGGCGACGCCGCGACCGACGCGGCCTGCGACCAGCTGTATCGCGAGCTGTCGGCCAAGGGCGTCGACGTTCTGTACGACGACACCGATCAGCGCGCTGGCGCCAAGTTCGCGACTGCGGACCTGATCGGCATTCCGTGGCAGATCCACGTCGGTCCGCGCGGGCTCGCCGAAGGCAAGGTCGAACTCAAACGCCGCAGCGACGGGTCGCGCGAAAATCTCGCGCTCGCCGATGTGGTCGCACGTCTGACGTAATAGGCACTTATCCACCGCGGGCCTGAACGGCGAGGGCGGCGTCGGCCAGATAAAGCCCGAATCGTGTGAAATTCGGACTATGGATCACGCCATGAACGAGCCAGTTCGAACTCCTCCTTTTGCGCCATTCGAATGGCTCATTTCCGGGCGCTATCTGCGCGCGCGCCGGCGTGAGGGGTTCATCTCGGTGATCGCCGGGTTCTCGTTCCTCGGCATCATGCTCGGGGTGGCGACGCTGATCATCGTCATGGCGGTGATGAACGGCTTCCGCAAAGAGCTGCTCGACAAGATCCTCGGCCTCAACGGCCACCTCCTGGTGCAGCCGCTGGAAAGCCCGCTGACGGACTGGAAGGATGTTGCCGACCGGCTCAGCGGCGTGCAGGGCATCAAGCTCGCAGCTCCGGTGGTGGACGGCCAGGCGCTGGCATCGTCGCCGTTCAACGCCTCGGGCGTGTTCGTGCGCGGCATCCGCGCCGACGACCTCAATCATCTGTCGTCGATCGCCAATCACCTCAAGCAGGGCACGCTGGAAGGCTTCGACGACAGCCAGGGCGTCGCAATCGGACGCCGGCTCGCCGATCAGCTGTCGCTGCACGCCGGCGACAGCATCACGCTGGTGGCGCCGCGCGGCGCCGTGACGCCGATGGGCACCACGCCGCGGATCAAGCCCTATAAGGTGGCGGCGGTGTTCGAGATCGGCATGTCCGAATACGACTCGACCTTCGTGTTCATGCCGCTGAAGGAAGCGCAGGCGTATTTCAACCGCGCCAACGACGTCACCGCGATCGAGGTCTATACCGACATTCCCGACCGCATCGACGTCTTCCGCAAGGCGGTGACCGAAGCCGCCGGGCGGCCGGTGTTCCTGGTCGACTGGCGCCAGCGCAATTCGACGTTCTTCAACGCGCTCCAGGTCGAGCGCAACGTCATGTTCCTGATCCTGACGCTGATCGTGCTGGTGGCGGCGCTCAACATCATCTCCGGCCTGATCATGCTGGTGAAGGACAAGGGCGCCGATATCGCAATCCTGCGCACCATGGGCGCGAGCCAGGGCTCGATCATGCGGGTGTTCCTGATCACCGGCGCGGCGATCGGCGTGGTCGGCACGCTGACCGGGTTCTTCGTCGGCGTGCTGGTGTGCATGAACATCGAGTCGATCCGGCAGTTCCTGTCCTGGGTCACCAACACCGAGCTGTTCTCGCCGGAGCTGTATTTCCTGTCGAAGCTGCCGGCTGAGATCGATTTCGCCGAGACCAGCGCGGTGGTGATCATGGCGCTGACGCTGTCGTTCCTCGCCACGCTGTACCCGTCTTGGCGCGCCGCGCGCCTCGATCCGGTCGACGCGCTGCGCTACGAGTAAGGCGAAACACGATGGAGCAGGGCGCCGAAGACATCCCGGTCGTGTACCTTCACGACATCAAGCGCCAGTATTCGCAAGGCGAGGCGACGCTCACAATCCTCGACGGCGCCAGGCTGGCGCTCTGGGCGGGGCAGTCGGTGGCGCTGGTGGCGCCGTCCGGTTCGGGCAAGTCGACGCTGCTGCATATCGCCGGGCTGCTCGAGCATCCCGATGAGGGCGAGGTCTATGTCAGCGGCGCGGCGACGTCGGCGCTGACCGATGCCGAGCGCACCCAGATCCGCCGCACCGACATCGGCTTCGTTTACCAGTCGCACCGGCTCTTGCCGGAATTCACCGCGCTGGAAAACGTCATGCTGCCGCAGATGATCCGCGGCCTGAAGCGCAAAGAGACGATCAGCCGCTCCAAGGAAATCCTGTCCTATCTGGGGCTCGCCGACCGCATCACCCATCGGCCGTCGGAATTGTCGGGCGGTGAGCAACAGCGCGTCGCGATCGCCCGCGCGGTGGCCAATGCGCCCCGCGTGCTGTTCGCCGACGAGCCGACCGGCAATCTCGATCCGCACACCGCTGATTACGTGTTCAACGCGCTGATGCAGCTGGTCAAGGCGACCCAGGTGGCGATGCTGATCGCCACCCACAACATGGAGCTCGCCGCCCGCATGGACCGCCGCGTCTCGCTGCAGGACGGCGTCGTGGTCGAGCTGGAATAGGGCGCTCGGCTTCAGCCCATTATTAGCACGTCATTCCGGGCGCTCGCGTTAGCGAGCGGACCCGGAATCTCGCGGTGCGGGGTGAAGCGCCTCAACGCAGAACATCTCGGGATTCCGGGTTCGCGCTTGCGCGCGCCCGGAATGACAGGGCATGGGAAGAGCCGCGCTCGTCCTCAGTTCTGACGGCGATGCTTGCGCTTCTTCTTGGTCGGCTGCTGCTGGGGCGCGGTGTACCACGGGTTGGTCATGCAATCGGCGCTGCGGCCCGAGGCCGACATCCGGCACTGCGCCATGGTGTCGTAGCTGCACTCGTCGTACCAGTCGTGATAGCTCTGATACACCCGCAGGCAGACCGGATAATCCCGCGCCTCGGCGGTGGTGGTCAGGCCGAGGCCGGCGAGCATCGCGATCAGGAGCAGCTTGCGCATCTTCGTTCGGATCCTTGTTGAGCAGCCGGTCGCGGTGGCGGCGACTCGGCGCACCCGAGAGTGTGACAGAAATCTATGACGGCGCAGGGTCGGCGCACATGCGCCGGCTCAATGCCGCCGGGCGCGGCGCGAACCGGCCCCCGCCGGCGGCTGATACCACGGATTGGTCAGACACTGAGCGGCGATCCCGGATGCGGCCGGTTTGCACTGGTCGATCGATGTGTAGCGGCACTCGTCGTAGCGCACCGGGCCATACACCCGCAGGCATACCGGGTAGTTGTCGTAAGGCTGTGCCGAAGCTGCTCCCGGCAGCGCCAGCCCGGCCAGCAGCACCATCGCTCCAATCCGCATCGTCGCCTCCGCTGCTGCGCGGTTCATAAGCCGCGCGCCTTTCGTTCCGTGCGCCAATCCCGAATGACCGTCAATGCGGGGCCGGGCCGGTGAATTCCGGGGATAGTAACGTCTCATTAACGGTCCAGGTTGCTGCGCCGGCCGCTTGCTTGACTCTAGAACGAAATGAGAACATTGTTCTTGTTATGTTCACAAGGTCAGGGAGGCGGACGATGTTGAAGATCTTCATCCAAGAAGCTGCGGCGCTGACGTCGATTGCACTGTTCATCGGCATGGTGGCGGTGTGGGCTCAGGTGTTGGCGCAGGCCTAAGCGCGGGCAAGCGTTGCGACCGCTTCGGCATAGCGGGGATAAGGTCGCCGCCGATGCTTGCGGTGAAGGGTGAGGGAGCCCACCATTGGGCTTCCGAGTCGGTTGCCGTGACGGCGACCGGTTCCGCAAACCACTCGTCCCAACCCGCACGTTTGTCTGAAGAGCCGCCGCGCCGATGAGCAACGCCGGATTCGTCCATCTGCACGTCCACTCGGCCTATTCGTTGCTGAAAGGCTCGATGAAAGTCGCCAAGCTGGCCGAGCTGGCGAAGGCCGACCGGCAACCGGCGCTGGCCCTGACCGACACCGACAACATGTTCGGCGGTCTGGAATTCTCCGACAAGCTGTCGGGCTATGGCATTCAGCCGATCGTCGGCCTCGAACTCGGCATCGACTTCGGCGACCAGGATCCGAACTCGCGCCATGGCGCCTTGGCGACGCCGGCGCGGATCGTGCTGCTGGCAGCGCGCGAGCAGGGCTATCGCAGCCTGATGCGGCTGAACTCACGGGCGTTCCTGGAGACGCCGGTCAATCAGGTGCCGCACGTCAAGCTCGAATGGTTGGCGGGCGAAACCGACGGCGTGATCGCGCTGACCGGCGGCCCGGACGGGCCGATCTCGCTGGCGATGCTGACCGATCCGGCGCTCGCCGCGCAGCGCTGCGAGCGGCTGCAGCAGGCGTTCGGCGATCGGCTGTATGTCGAACTGCAGCGTCATGGCACCGAGGCCGAGCGCCGCGCCGAAGGCGGCCTGATCGATCTCGCTTACGACAAGGGCCTGCCGCTGGTCGCGACCAACGAGCCGCATTTCGCCAGCACCGAGGATTACGAGGCGCACGATGCGCTGCTGTGTATCGCCTCCGGCAAGCTGATCGCCGAGACCGATCGGCTCCAGCTTACTCCTGACCACCGCTTCAAGACCCGCGCCGAGATGGCGGTGCTGTTCGCCGATCTGCCCGAGGCACTCGCCTCGACGGTGGAGATCGCGCAGCGCTGCGCCTATCGGCCGCTGACCCGCAAGCCGATCCTGCCGCTGTTCACCGTCGGCGCCAGCGTCAGCGACGCGGCGGAAGCGGCCGCCGCCGAAGCGGCCGAACTGCGCCGCCAGGCCGAGCAGGGCCTCGCCAAGCGGCTCAGCGTTCACGGCCTGTCGCCGGGGACGACCGAAGAGGACTACAACAAGCGGCTCGCCTTCGAGCTCGACGTCATCACCCGCATGAAATACGCGGGCTACTTCCTGATCGTGTCGGACTTCATCAAATGGGCCAAGGCTCACGGCATTCCGGTCGGTCCGGGCCGTGGTTCGGGCGCAGGCTCGCTGGTGGCGTATTCGCTGACGATTACCGACCTCGACCCGATCCGGTTCGGCCTGCTGTTCGAGCGCTTCCTCAATCCCGAACGCGTCTCGATGCCGGACTTCGATATCGACTTCTGCCAGGATCGCCGCGGCGAAGTGATCGAATACGTGCAGCATCGCTATGGCCGCGATCAGGTGGCGCAGATCATCACCTTCGGTACGCTGCAGGCTCGCGGCGTGCTGCGCGACGTCGGCCGCGTGCTGCAGATGCCGTACGGTCAGGTCGACAAGCTGACCAAGCTGGTGCCGCAGAATCCCGCGGCGCCGATCACGCTGAAGCAGGCGATCGAAGGCGAGCCGAAGCTGCAGGCGGCGCGCGACGAAGACCCGATCGTGGCGCGCGCATTCGACATCGCGCAGAAGCTCGAAGGTCTGACCCGTCACGCCTCGACCCACGCGGCCGGCATCGTGATCGGCGATCGCCCGCTCAGCGACCTGGTGCCGCTGTATCGCGATCCGAAATCCGACATGCCGGTGACTCAGTTCAACATGAAATGGGTCGAACCGGCGGGCCTGGTGAAGTTCGACTTCCTCGGCCTGAAGACGCTGACCACGCTCGACGTGGCGGTGAAGCTGCTCAAGCAGCGCGACATCCATGTCGACCTGCACACGCTGCCGATCGACGACGCGCCGAGTTATCAGATGCTGGCCCGCGGCGACGTCGTCGGCGTGTTCCAGGTGGAAAGCGCGGGCATGCGGCGGGCGCTGATCGACATGCGCCCCGACCGGTTCGAAGACATCATCGCGCTGGTGGCGCTGTATCGCCCGGGCCCGATGGCCAACATCCCGACCTATTGCGCCCGCAAACACGGCGACGAGGAGCCCCAATATCTGCATCCGATGCTGGAGCCGATCCTGAAGGAGACGTTCGGCGTCATCATCTACCAGGAACAGGTGATGCAGATCGCGCAGGTGATGGCCGGCTACTCGCTCGGCGACGCCGACCTGCTGCGCCGCGCGATGGGTAAGAAGATCCGCGCCGAGATGGACAAGCAGCGCGCCATCTTCGTCGAAGGCGCGGTGAAGAATGGCGTCGCCAAGGACGCTGCAGACACCATCTTCGACCTGCTCGCCAAGTTCGCCGACTACGGCTTCAACAAGAGCCACGCGGCCGCCTATGCGCTGGTGTCGTACCACACCGCGTATATGAAGGCGCACTATCCGGTGGAATTCCTCGCCGCGTCGATGACGCTGGAAATCCACAACACCGACAAGCTGTCGGAATTCCGCGCCGAGGCGCAGCGGCTCGGCATCAAGGTCGAAGCGCCGTCGGTCAACCGCTCCGGTGCCACCTTCGAGGTCGGTCCGAACACGATCTACTACGCACTCGCCGGCCTGAAGGGCGTCGGCATGCAGGCGGTGCAACAGATTGTCGAGGCGAGGGGCGATCGGCCGTTTGCCTCGCTCGCCGACTTCGCCGCACGGGTCAATCCGCGCGCCATCAACAAGCGCGTCATCGAATGTCTTGCGGCGGCCGGTGCGTTCGATTGCCTCAACTCGAACCGTGCGGCAGTGTTTGCGGGTGCCGACGCCATCGTCGCGGCCTGCCAGCGCAATCATGAAGCCGCCACCAGCGGTCAGAACGACATGTTCGGCGGTCTGTCGGATGCGCCGTCGATCATTCTGCCGCAGCTCGAGCCGTGGCTGCCGGCGGAGCGGCTGCGCCGTGAATACGATGCGATCGGCTTCTTCCTGTCCGGCCATCCGCTCGATGACTACGCCACCGCCTTGAAGCGGTTGCGGGTGCAGTCCTGGACCGAGTTCTGCAAGGCGGTGAAATCCGGCGCCACCGCCGGCAAGGTCGCCGCCACCGTGGTGTCGCGGATGGAGCGGCGGACCAAGACCGGCAACAAGATGGGCATCATGGGCCTGTCCGACCCAACCGGGCATTTCGAGGCGGTGCTGTTCTCCGAAGGTCTCGCACAGTATCGCGAGGTGCTGGAGCCGGGGGCTGCGGTGCTGATGCAGCTCGGCGCCGAACTCCAGGGTGAGGATGTGCGCGCCCGGGTGCTGCACGCCGAGCCGCTCGACGCCGCGGCGGCGAAGACTCAGAAGGGCCTGCGTATCTTTCTGCGCGATACCAAATTCCTCGACTCGGTCGCCAAGCGGCTGCAGCCGCCGGAGACCAAGGTGGCGGGCGGCAACATCGCGCTGGTGCTGCGGCTCGATCCGCAGACCGAGGTCGAGTTCGATATTCCCGGGCGCTACCATGTGTCGCCGCAGATCGCCGGCGCGATCAAGGCCGTGACCGGCGTCGAGCACGTCGAAACGCTTTGACCATCGCCTTGTTCTCGCGTCACGGAAAACGGACGGCGAGGGCGGTATTTGTCCGCGAACCGGTCGCGGATTGTTCAATCGCCGTTCAGATTGGGACGCGCTGAAATGCGATCCGCGGCGCTGCGCCGGTTCCGGCTGCGCCCTTGCAATGGGTCCCGGCCATGCGTCTCAATCATCTTTTTTCGGTCGTCTCCACCATCCTCGTTGTGCTGATCGCCGGGCCGGTTGGTCCCGCGGCTGCGCAGCAGCAGGAAAAACGCATCGCGCTGGTGATCGGCAATGGCGCCTATGCCAAGGCGCCGCTCTCCACCGCCGCCAATGATGGCGGCCTGATCGCGCAGACCTTGCAGGCGGCCGGCTTCGACGTCAGCGGCGCGCGGGACCTCGACGGCGACACGCTGCGGGGCGCGTTTCGCGACTTTGTGAAGAAGGCCGAGGACGCCGGTCCCGACACGGTCGCAGCGGTGTATCTCGCCGGCTACGGCGTGCAATACGCCGGCGAGAATTACTTCATCCCGGTCGACTCGCGGCTGTCGCGCGATACGGAAATTCCCACTGAAGGCCTGCGCATCAGCGACTATCTACGCCAGCTTGCGGCGCTGCCGCTGAAGACCAGCGTCGTGGTGCTCGATCTGGCGCGCGAGCAGCCGTTCGTGCCCGGCGGATCGATCGCCTCGGGGCTGGCGATGGTCGAGCCGAACCCGAAGATGCTGATCGCCTTCAACGCCGCGCCCGGCACGGTGGCGCCGGAGGAGCGGGGCGCTTACGGCGTCTATGCGCAAGCACTGGCCGAGATGATCCGCACCGGCGGCCTGACGCTGCCGCAGCTTTTTGATCGTGTGCGGCTGCGCGTCAATGAAACGACCAAGGGCGCGCAGGTGCCGTGGGATACGCAGAGCGTGGAGTCGAACTTCATGTTCTTCGATCGCGCGCCCGATGCGCCGCCGCTGCCGGCGCCGGATCAGGCGCTGCGCAGCAAGCCGATCCGCGACATGGGCGCCGCAGAAGCTTATGCGGCTGCGCTCGATCGCGACACGCTGCAGGCTTACGAAGACTTTCTCGCGGCCTATCCCAATGATCCGCTGGCCAAGCGGGTGAGGGCGATCGTCGCCGCGCGGCGTGAGGCGATTACTTGGCGGCGGACGTATCGCGTCGATACGCCGGACGCCTATTGGTCGTATCTGCGCCGCTATCCGCGCGGCCCGCACGCCGCGGACGCCCGGCGCCGGCTGGAAATCCTCTCCGCTGCGCTGGAGCCGCCGCCGAGCTTCACGGTGATCGACTACGACGTGCCGCCGCCGCCGCCGGACGAGATCGTCTATGTCGACCGGCCGGTGCTGATGTTCAGCGATCCGGTGTTCGACTTCGCGCCGCCGCCACCGCCGCCGGTGTTCTTCCTGCCGCCACCGCCGCCGGACTTCGTGGTGCTGCCGCCACCGCCGCCGCCGATCGGCCTGTTCTATCTGCCGCGGCCGTTGTTCGTGCCGATCCCGGCCTATGTCCGGCCGCCGGTCTATGTGCAGCCGCCGCCGAACAACATCATCTTCGCCAACATCCACAACACCACGGTCATCAATCAGGTGATCAACCAGCCGCCGGCTGCTCCCGCTAACCCGGCCGCGCCGGTGGTGAGCCCGCCGGCGACCGGGCCTGCAATCGCAACGCCCGGCGCGCCGGCAGCGACGGCGGCTGCTGTGGCCACCGGCGCTGTGCTGGGCGCGGCGCTGCCGGCCGCCGCGCTGCATCGCGCCACGCTGATCCAGCAAGGCAAAGCGCCGGTGCCGCAGAGCGCGTCGATCGCCACGACGCCGCCCGGCGGGTTTGCACAACGTCCGGGCGTTCAGCCGCAGGGCCCGCGGCTGGCGCAGCCCGCCGCCGCACCGACACAGGCTCCGACTGCGACCGCGCCGAACTCCGCTTCCACGCCCGCTCCTGGCACGCCGCCGAGCCAACCGACCGGACCAGCCGTTGCGCCGCCGACGGTGCAGGGCCGGCCGGGGTCAGGCGCGCCCGGCGGCGCAGCACCGGCCGGCCAGGAGCTGCCGGTCCCTGGAACCAAGGGATTGCCACCCGCGCCGAGTGTCGCTGCTCGCCCGGGGGCTTCGTCGGGCGCTCAGCCGCAACCTCCTGGTCGGCCAGTGCTCGGTCCAGGCGGACCGGCCGCCGCCAAAAACGGGGCCATCGCGCCACCGGCCGGACCGGCGCCGAAGCCGACCGCAGCTCAGCCGCCAGCCGGTGCAGGTCCGGCCGTGCGTCCGGAAGCCGTTCGCCCGCAGCAGGCTCCCGCCCGGCTGCGGCCGACCCCGCCGGTGACGGCGCCCGCCAGACCGGCGGGACCGCCGCCCGGCGCAGCCGTCGACCGTCGCCCGCCGCCTGCGGCTCCCCGGATCCAGCGGCCAGCGCCACCGACGGTGTCCCGTCCGGTGCCGCCGCCGATGCACGTGGCTCCTCGGGTTGCTCCGCCGCCGCCGCCCCAGCATGCGGCTCCGCGGATGGCGCCGCCGCCGGCTCCGGTTCGCGCGGCACCGCCGCCGCCCCATGTGGCTCCGCCGCGGCCGCCGGCACCGCCAAGAGCTGCCCCGCCGCCGCGGCCGCCGGGCCCCGCCAAACGGTGCCCGCCGGGCGTGAAGGAGTGCTGATAAGGGCGAGGGCAGGTCAAACTGGCGGATCGCGGCCATCGCGGTCCGCTACTCCCAGGCGCGATCTCGGCCGCTCCGCCTTGCGTTATCGGGGAATCCCGCTATAACGCGCGCCATCTCACACGGAAACATGGCTCACAAGGCCGTCCGGTGGCACCGGGCCGCGCAGGGATTCGTCCCCAGTTCGGCACGGTTGCCCACACGTTTCCGGAGGAACCAACCGGAGAAGATACAATGGCGCTTCCTGAATTCTCTATGCGTCAGCTGCTCGAAGCTGGCGTGCATTTCGGTCACCAGTCGCATCGCTGGAACCCGAAGATGGCGGACTACATTTTCGGCGTCCGCAACAACATCCACATCGTCGACCTGACCCAGACCGTTCCGCTGTTGCATCGCGCGCTGCAAGCGATCAGCGACACCGTCGCCAAGGGCGGCCGCGTGCTGTTCGTCGGCACCAAGCGCCAGGCGCAGGACGCCGTGGCTGACGCCGCCAAGCGTTCGGCACAGTACTTCGTCAACTCGCGCTGGCTCGGCGGCACGCTGACCAACTGGAAGACGATCTCGGGCTCGATCCGCCGCCTGCGTCACCTCGAAGACGTGCTGAGCTCGGCCGACGCCAATGCCTACACCAAGAAGGAGCGTCTGGAGCTGCAGCGCGAGCGCGACAAGCTCAATCGCTCGCTCGGCGGCATCAAGGACATGGGCGGTCTGCCCGACCTGATCTTCGTGATCGATACCAACAAGGAAGACATCGCGATCCAGGAAGCCCAGCGTCTCGGCATCCCGGTCGCTGCGATCGTCGATACCAACTGCGATCCGAAGGGCATCACCTATCTGGTGCCGGGCAACGACGACGCCGGCCGCGCGATCGCGCTGTACTGCGACCTAGTCGCTCGTGCGGTGATCGACGGCATTTCGCGCGCGCAGGGCGACATGGGTGTCGACATCGGAGCGGCGTCGCAGCCGCTGCGTGAAGACCTGCCGGCGGCGCAGGCGACCACCTTCCAGGGCCTGCCGGGTCCGCGTGGTACCCCGGACGACCTCAAGAAGCTGCCGGGCGTGTCCGGCGCGATCGAAAAGAAGTTCAACGACCTCGGCATCTTCCACTACTGGCAGCTCGCCGAGCTCGATCAGGCCACCGCGCATCAGATCGGCGAAGAGCTCGGTCTGCCGAGCCGGGCCGATGCCTGGGTGGCGCAGGCCAAGTCGCTGACCGCCGAGGCGGAGTAATACGAGGCGATGTGGCCGGCTTCCGGCCGCATCGTTCCGTCGTCAAAATCTGAGATGTGTTCCTGATTGCGAACCGCGGGCTTCGGCTGCGCGGTCGCACTCACAGGCAGAGGGCTTATTAGCGATGGCAACGATTACTGCAGCAATGGTCAAGGAGCTGCGCGAGACCACCGGCGTCGGCATGATGGATTGCAAGCAGGCGCTCGCCGAGACCGACGGCAACATCGACGCCGCGATCGATTGGCTGCGCAAGAAGGGCCTGTCGAAGGCCGCCAAGAAGGCCGGCCGCGTCGCCGCGGAAGGTCTGATCGGCGCGCTGACCGACGGCACCAAGGGCGTTGTCATCGAGGTCAATTCCGAGACCGACTTCGTCGCGCGCAACGAGCAGTTCCAGGGCCTGGTCAAGATGATCGCCCAGGTCGCGCTCAAGGTCGGCGCCGATATCGACGCGATCAACGCAGCTCCGGTCGGCTCGACCAACGTGGCCGGCGCGATTGCCGACGCGATCGCCACCATCGGCGAGAACATGACGCTGCGCCGCGCCGCTGCGCTGAGCGTGTCGCAGGGCGTGGTCGCCAGCTACATCCACAACGCGGTGATCGACGGCGCCGGCAAGATGGGCGTGATCGTCGCGCTCGAATCCGCCGGCAAGGCCGACGAGCTTGCGACCCTCGGCCGCCAGCTCGCGATGCATGTCGCCGCTGCGAACCCGCAAGCGCTCGATCCGACCAGCCTCGATCCGGCTGTCGTGCAGCGCGAGCGCGAGGTGATGGCCGACAAGTATCGTCAGCAGGGCAAGCCGGAGAACATGATCGAGAAGATCGTCGAGAACGGCCTGAAGACCTACTACAAGGAAGTCTGCCTGCTCGAGCAGGCCTACATCCACGACGAGAAGGGCAAGTCGGTCGCGCAGGCGGTCAAGGAAGCCGAAGGCAAGGTCGGTGCGCCGATCAAGATCACCGGCTTCGTGCGCTACGCGCTCGGCGAAGGCATCGAGAAGCAGACCTCCGACTTCGCCGCCGAAGTCGCTGCCGCTTCCGGCCAGAAGTAATCGCGGCTCACGCGAAATCCTCCCGGCCTTCGGGCCGGGAGCCAATCTTCAAGGGAGCGACCGCAACATGGCTGAGCCAATCTATCGTCGTGTGCTGGTCAAGCTGTCGGGCGAATACTTCGCCGGTCCCCAGGACTACGGTATCGATCAGGCCACCATCGATCGCGTCGCCGGCGAACTGATCGCCGCACGCGGCCTCGGCATCGAAATCGCCGTCGTGATCGGCGGCGGCAACATCTTCCGCGGCGTCGAAGTTTCCGCCCGCGGCGTGTCCCGGACCACCGGCGACACCATGGGCATGCTGGCCACCGTGATGAACTGCCTGGCGCTCACCGAAGCGCTGCAGCGTCACGGCCAGAAGGCGCGCACGCTGGCCGCATTGATGATGCCGGAAGTCTGCGAGCTTTATACCCGCGCTGCCGCCGAACAGACGCTTGCCGAGGGCGGCATCGCGCTGCTCGCCGCCGGCACCGGCAATCCGTATTTCACCACTGATACTGCCGCCGTGCTTCGGGCCGCTGAAATCGGCGCCGGAGCGGTGCTCAAGGCGACCAATGTCGACGGCGTTTACAGCGCCGATCCGAAGCTCGATCCGAATGCGAAGCGGTTCGAGAAACTCACTCATTCCGAAGCGCTTGCCGGCGGCTACAAGGTGATGGATGCGACGGCTTTCGCGCTTGCCCGTGAAACCTCGCTGCCTATCATCGTGTTCTCGATCGCCGAACCCGGTTCGATCGGCGCGGTGCTCAGCGGCGCGGGACGGGCCACTGTAGTCGCGGGCTGATAAGCGATCACGCGCGTATCGCGCGCCGATGTTGATATGAGATTCGAGAAACCAGAGAGGCGGGTATGTCCGACAAGTTCGACGTCAACGAATTGAAGCGGCGTATGCAGGGTGCTGCGCAGTCCCTGAAGCACGAGCTCGGCGGTCTGCGCACGGGGCGCGCCTCGGCCTCGATGCTCGAGCCGGTGCAGGTCGACGCCTATGGCAGCCACATGCCGCTCAACCAGGTCGCCACCGTATCGGTGCCGGAGCCGCGACTGATCTCGGTGCAGGTCTGGGACAAGTCGATGGTGAAGGCGGTCGAGAAGGGGATCGTCGATTCGAACCTCGGCCTGTCGCCGGCGACTGAAGGGCAGGTGATCCGGCTGCGGATCCCCGAACTCAACGAGGAGCGCCGCAAGGAGCTGGTCAAGGTCGCACACAAATACGCCGAAGCTGCTCGCGTCGCCGTCCGCCATGTCCGCCGTGACGGCCTCGACACCATCAAGAAGCTGGAGAAGGCCCACGAGATCTCCGAGGACGATCAGAAGCGCCTCGACCAGGAGGTGCAGAAGGCGACCGACGCCACGATCGCTGAGATCGATCAGTTGCTCGCGAACAAGGAAAAGGAAATCCTTACGGTCTAATCTTTCGGCCGTGCGTGCGGGACGTGGTCGCCCGGCCGCGTCCCGGCGGTGGTCCGGCCAAACGGATCGCCGCCCAGTTCGGGACCCGGGCGGTTTTGCAGCGACCGCGGGCACATCTCGGGCCTTGTCGTCGTGGCGACTATAACTTACTGATCTCGAATAATTTCTGGCAGCGAGCCGGTGACCTTCTCGCGGGATGACGCTTCGGGAATGAGCTATGTCGAAAGCTGCCGCGCCTCTGCCTGATCCGTCCGATCCACCGAGCGCGCCCGCGCACGTGGCAATCATCATGGACGGCAACGGTCGCTGGGCCGCCGCGCGAGGGCTTCCGCGTGCCGAAGGCCATCGCCGCGGCGTCGAAGCGCTCCGCCGGGTCGTCCGCGCCTCCAGCGAACTCGGTATCCGTTATCTGACCATCTTCTCGTTCAGCTCGGAAAACTGGGCACGGCCGGCGACCGAAATCGTCGACCTGTTCGGGCTGCTGCGCCGCTTCATCCGTAACGATCTCGCATCGCTTCACCGCGACGGCGTCCGCATCCGGGTGATCGGCGAGCGCGATCGGCTCGACCGCGACCTGTGCGCGATGCTCGACGAGGCGCAGGAGCTGACCCGCAACAACACCAAGCTCAATCTGGTGGTGGCGTTCAACTACGGCTCGCGACAGGAAATCGCCAACGCCGCCCAACGCCTGGCGCGCGAAGTCGCCGAAGGCAAGCGCGACCCGGCGACGATCGATATCGAGACTCTCGGCCGTTATCTCGACGCCCCCGATATTCCGGATCCCGACCTGATCATCCGCACCAGCGGAGAACAACGATTGTCGAATTTCCTGATGTGGCAGGCGGCGTACAGTGAATTAGTATTCGTGCCCATTCACTGGCCGGATTTCGACAAGGCCGCGCTGGAAGGCGCGATCGCCGAATATTCGCGGCGCGAGCGCCGGTTCGGCGGGTTGGCCGCCAAAACAGGATCGTGACACGCGTGAGCCAGGACAAGGCGGCGCCGGCGCCGGCGGCCGAGCAGGGGTCCCGGAATCTGATTTTGCGAATCGCAGCCGCGCTGGTGCTGGCGCCGGGCGCGATCGCGATCGCTTATCTCGGGGGCTGGCCGTGGGCGGTGCTCGCGACCGCCGTTGCGGTCGGCTTGTGGTTGGAATGGCTGAGCATCGTCGGCCTCGGCCGTAACTGGCCGGTCGTCGGGGTAGGTGGCCTCGGCCTTGTGGTCTGCGGTGCCGCGCTGGGAGCCGGCGTACCGTGGTTGGCTGCCGCCGCGATCGTGCTTGCGCTGGCCGTTTTGGCGCTGCTCGGCGGCGGGCAGCGCCGTTGGGCGACGTCTGGCTTCGGCTACGCCGCGGCTGCCCTGGTCGCCTCGGTCCTGATCCGCGCTGATCCGGACTATGGCTTCGCCGCCTTGATGCTGATTCTGTTGATCGTCTGGGTCACCGACATCGGCGGCTATTTCGCCGGTCGCGGGATTGGCGGGCCGAAGCTGTGGCCGCGGGTCAGCCCGAAGAAGACCTGGGCGGGAGCGATCGGCGGCTTCGTTCTGAGCCTCGTGATCGCGGCTGGCTTTGCCTTGTTCGGTCTCGGAAAAATGCTGCCGCTGCTTGTGCTTGCAGCGATCCTTTCAACTGTTTCTCAGCTCGGTGATCTGTTCGAATCCGCAGTCAAGCGCCGCTTCGGTGTGAAGGACTCAAGCCACATCATTCCCGGCCACGGCGGGTTGATGGATCGGCTCGACGGCTATGTGGCGGCCGTGGTGGTAGCGGTATTGATCGGGCTGACGCGCGGACCGCTGGATGGTATTGGCCGCGGATTGATGGTGTGGTGACGCAATGAGCCCTGTTCCTTTGAAAAACGCCGAGCGTGCCCATAGCGGCGTCCGCACTGTGAGTGTGCTCGGCGCCACCGGTTCGATCGGCGACAGCACGATGGACCTGATCCGCGCCGAGCCCGAGCGCTACCGGGTCGAGGCGCTCACCGGCAACGCCAACGTGGCCGGCCTCGCAAAGCTGGCCAAGGAGTTCAACGCCCGCTTTGTCGCCGTTGCCGATCCGGCGCGACTCGGCGAATTGCGCGCGGCGCTTGCCGGGACCGACGTCGCCTGCGGTGCGGGCGAGAGCGCCGTGATCGAAGCGGCGGCCCGGCCGGCCGATTGGGTGATGGCAGCAATTTCGGGGGCGGCCGGTCTGAAGCCGGCGCTGGCGGCAGTCGACCGCGGTACTACCGTGGCGCTCGCCAACAAAGAGTGCCTGGTGTGCGCCGGCGACTTCTTCATGAGCCGGGCGACCGCTGCCGGGGCGCAGATCCTGCCGGCGGATTCGGAGCACAACGCGCTTTTCCAGGCGCTCGCCTCCGGCAACCGCCATGAACTGACCCGCGTCATTATTACCGCCTCGGGCGGTCCGTTCCGCACCTGGGCTGCCGCCGACATCGAGCAGGCGACCCTGGCGCAGGCTCTGAAGCATCCGAATTGGAGCATGGGCCAGAAGATCACCATCGATTCGGCATCGATGATGAACAAGGGGCTCGAGGTGATCGAAGCCTCGTATCTGTTCGCGTTGTCGCCGGACGAGATCGACGTGCTGGTGCATCCGCAGTCGATCGTTCACGGCCTTGTCGAGTTTGCCGACCGCTCGGTCGTGGCTCAGCTCGGTGCGCCCGACATGCGGATTCCGATCGCGCATTGTCTCGGCTTCCCGGATCGCATTACCGGGCGTGCGGCGAAGCTCGATCTCGCCAAGATTGGTCAGTTGACCTTCGAAGCTCCTGATTTCGCGCGCTTTCCCGGTCTGCGGCTGGCTTATGACGCGCTCCGCATCGGCAATGGCGCCACCACGGTGTATAACGCCGCCAATGAGGTGGCGGTCGCGGCCTTCATCGCGCAGAAGATCCGGTTCGGGGCGATCGCGCGGCTGGTCGAAGACACGCTCAACAGCTGGGTCCGCGCCGGCAACCAGGCGCCGCTCGGCTCCGCCGACGACGCCATCGCGCTTGACCAACAGGCGCGAAACCTCGCTGCCACCCTATTGCCTCAAATTGCCGCAAAGGCATCCTAGAGGAGATAGGGAACAGGGCCGTCGGTTCTGCTCGAAGGGAATGGGATGGCCGATCTTTTTCTGAATAGTTTCCACACGTTGAGCCACGGACTGGTGGGGTATGTGGTGCCCTTCTTGTTCGTGTTGACCATCGTGGTGTTCTTCCACGAACTCGGCCATTTCCTGGTGGCGCGCTGGAATGGCGTGAAAGTTCTGACCTTCTCGATCGGTTTCGGTCCGGAGATCGTCGGCTTCAACGACCGCTACGGCACCCGCTGGAAGCTGTCGGCCGTGCCGCTCGGCGGCTACGTGAAGTTCTTTGGTGACGACAGCGAGGCCAGCACGCCGTCCGGCGATGCGTTGTCGCAGATGTCGGCGTCCGAGCGGGCGGTCAGTTTCCACCACAAGCCGGTCGGGCCGCGCGCCGCGATCGTGGTCGCCGGCCCGTTGGCCAATTTTATCCTGGCCGTGGTGCTGTTCACCTTCCTGTTCAGCGTGTTTGGGGTGCCGAATACCTCCGCGCGTGTTGATGGCGTGCAGCCGGGCAGTGCCGCCGAGACAGCTGGCTTCAAGCCGGGCGACGTGGTGACGTCAATCAACGGTAGCGCGATCAGCAATTTCCTCGAGATGCAGCGCTTCGTCGGCGCCGAAGCCGGCAACCAGCTCAAATTTACCGTCAAGCGTGGCGATTCGACCGTCGATCTGGTGGCCACCCCCCAGCTCAAGGAGATCAAGGACCGCTTCGGTAACGTCCAGCGCCTTGGCATCCTCGGCATCAGCCGCTCGACCGCTGCGGGTGAGGTGACCACCGAGCAGGTCAATCCGGCGGTGGCGTTCTGGATGGGGATCAAGGAGACCTGGTTCGTCGTCGACCGGACGTTCTCCTATATCGGCGGTATTTTCACCGGCCGGGAAGCGGCCGACCAGCTTGGTGGCCCGTTGCGGATCGCTCAGGTGTCGGGGCAGGTGGCCACGATCGGCTTTACCCCGCTGCTGCATCTGGCGGCGGTGCTGTCGATCTCGATCGGCCTGTTGAACCTGTTCCCGGTTCCATTGCTGGATGGCGGGCACCTGTTGTTCTATGGAATCGAAGCCGCGCGCGGCCGGCCGCTGTCGGAGCGGGCGCAGGAGGTCGGGTTCCGGATCGGGCTCGCCTTGGTGCTGATGTTGATGATGTTTGCGACCTACAACGACATCCTGCACCTGGCGTCGTCGTGAGTCTCCCATTTGTCAAACGTGGCGGATGGGCAACGTGTTGGAATGAAATTGAAATCGCAGCGCTAAAGGACGTTTGCCGGGGCGGCAAAATTGTCTACAAGCGAGGCAACCTGGGGATTCTGTCGGTGCGGGGGCTCCGTGCCGGCATCGGAATGACAAGGGCGCGTTGCGCATGAAAGTTGGAATGCGAGTGTTGCGGGGGGTAGTCGGTGCCGCCCTGGTGTTTTTCGCCGTACCGGTCGCCACGACGGCGGTCGGGGTGGTGATGGCGTCTCCTGCCGCCGCCCAATCCGCTTCGTCGATCGCGGTCGAGGGCAACCGGCGGGTCGAGGCTGAGACCATTCGCTCCTATTTCAAGCCGGGTCCGGGCGGGCGGCTCGACCAGGGCTCGATCGATGACGGCCTCAAGGCGCTGATCGAGACCGGCCTGTTCCAGGACGTGCGCATCAATCAAGCGGGCGGGCGGCTGGTCGTCAGCGTCGTCGAAAACCCGGTGATTGGTCGCCTCGCGTTCGAGGGCAACAAGAAGATCAAGGACGAGCAGCTCTCGGCTGAAATCCAGTCGAAGCCGCGCGGCACGCTGTCCCGCCCGATGGTGCAGGGCGACGCGCTGCGGATCGCCGAAATCTATCGCCGTTCGGGTCGCTACGACGTTCGCGTCGACCCGCAGATCATCGAGCAGCCGAACAACCGCGTCGACCTGGTGTTCGTGATCACCGAAGGTCCGAAGACCGGCGTCAAGTCGATCGAGTTCGTCGGCAACAAGGCCTATTCGTCCTATCGCCTGAAGGACGTGATCAAGACCCGCGAGAGCAATCTGCTCAGCTTCCTCGGCAACGGTGACGTCTACGATCCGGACCGGGTCGAGGCCGACCGCGATCTGATCCGCCGCTTCTACCTGAAGCACGGTTTCGCCGACGTGCAGGTGGTTGCCGCGCTGACCGAATACGATCCGGAGCGCAAGGGCTTCCTGGTCACCTTCAAGATCGAGGAAGGCCAGCAGTACCGCGTCGGTTCGGTGACCTTCGAATCCGCCATTCCGACCCTCGACGGCAACTCGATGCGCAGCTTCTCGCGTGTCAATGTCGGCTCGCTCTACAACGCCGAGGCGCTGGAGAAGTCGGTCGAAGAGATGCAGATCGAGCTGTCGCGCCGCGGCTATGCGTTCGC
This sequence comes from Rhodopseudomonas sp. BR0G17, assembly GCF_010907025.1. Taxonomy (NCBI): domain Bacteria; kingdom Pseudomonadati; phylum Pseudomonadota; class Alphaproteobacteria; order Hyphomicrobiales; family Nitrobacteraceae; genus Rhodopseudomonas; species Rhodopseudomonas sp. BR0G17. Next base: position 147,590 of record NZ_QUML01000006.1, read on the forward strand.
GACCGTGCGTCCGCGCGGCGACCGTAACTTCGACGAGCACACCGTCTCGATCGTGTTCTCGATCGAAGAGGGGCCGCGCGTCTACATCGAGCGCATCAACGTCGTCGGCAACACCCGGACCCGCGATTACGTGATCCGGCGTGAGTTCGACATCTCTGAAGGCGACGCCTACAACCGTGCGCTGGTTGACCGCGCCGAGCGCCGCCTGAAGAACCTCGACTTCTTCAAGACCGTGAAGATCACCACGGAGCCGGGCTCTTCGAGCGACCGCGTCATCCTGGTGGTCAACCTCGAAGAAAAGTCGACCGGCGACTTCTCGGTGTCGGGCGGTTACTCGACCAGCGACGGTGCGCTGGGTGAAGTCTCGGTCTCGGAACGTAACTTCCTCGGCCGCGGCATCTTCGCCAAGGCGTCGGTGCAGTACGGTCAGTACGCCCGCGGCTACTCGCTGTCGTTCGTCGAGCCGTATCTGCTCGACTACCGCGTCGCGCTCGGTCTCGACCTGTATCAGCGCGAACAGCTCGCCAACCGTTACATCTCGTACTCGACCAAGACGCTCGGCTTCAGCCCGCGCCTCGGCTTCGCGCTGCGGGAAGATCTGTCGCTGCAGATCCGTTACTCGCTGTACCGGCAGGAAATCACGCTGCCGTCGTACCTGAACAACTGTAACAACATCCCGGGCGCTGGCTTCTTCCCGACGCCGCAGTATATCGCCGCCAACAACCTGCAAGCCACCTACGGCGTGCTGGGCTGCTACGGCGACGGCGAAGCCTCCCTGCCGGTCCGCATCGGTCTGGCTGGCGGTGCCTACTGGACCTCGTCGCTCGGCTATACGCTGACCTACAACACCCTCGACAACATCAAGAACCCGACTGACGGTCTGCTCGTCGACCTGCGTCAGGACTTCGCTGGTGTCGGCGGCGACGTGAAGTTCATCAAGACCGCGTTCGACGCCAAGTACTACACTTCTCTGGTGTCGGATCTGGTCGGTTTGGTTCACCTGCAGGCTGGTAACCTGAGCACCTATGGCGGCAACCAGCTGCGGATGCTCGACCACTTCCAGATGGGTTCGAACCTGGTTCGCGGCTTCGCTCCGAACGGTATCGGTCCGCGTGATATCGGCCAGTATGCCCTGTACGGCTACGGCGGCGACGCGCTCGGCGGCACCAACTACTGGGGTGCGTCGGTCGAGTTGCAGATGCCGTTCTGGTTCCTGCCGAAGGAAGTCGGGCTCAAGGGCGCCGTCTATGCCGACGCCGGTTCGCTGTTCGACTACAAGGGCCCGACGTCGTGGTCGGTCACCGGCGAAGTCAACACCCCCGGCTGTATCCCGGCGAGCCAGACCACGATCGGTACCTGCTCGGGTCTGAACTACGACGACACCAACCTCGTCCGTACCTCGGTCGGTGTCGGCCTGATCTGGGCGTCTCCGTTCGGTCCGCTGCGCTTCGACTACGCGATCCCGATCACCAAGGGTAAGTACGACCGCGTTCAGGAGTTCAAGTTCGGCGGCGGGACCTCGTTCTAAGTCCCGCACTCCGGACCACGACCGAAGGAATGGCATCCACGTCGTTTTTCCCGCCGCGTCCTTCGTCGACCCTGGCCGAGATCGCCAGCCTGACGAAAGCAACGCTGGTTGATGCTTCGCACGCGGAGCATCGCATCACCGGACTGGCCTCGCTCGACGAGGCCGGCCCCATGCACTTGAGCTTCTTCGAGAACCTCCGCTATTCGGATGAGCTCGCGAACACGCGCGCGGGCGCGTGCCTCGTCAGCGAGCGGTTTGAGGGCAGGGTGCCGTCGCACGTCGCTGTGCTGCGCGCCCGGCGTCCGTTTCATGCCTTCGTGGCCTACGCCCGCCATCTATATTCCGATGCGTTGCGTCCGCACACCGGCATCGGAGCGCCCGGCATCGCGCCGACGGCGGTCATCCATGAGAGCGCCAAGCTCGAAGACGAGGTTACGGTCGAGCCGCTGGCAGTGATCGGGCCCGACGTCGAGATCGGCTCGGGAACGGTGATTGGCGCCGGAGCGGTGATCGCCGCCGGCGTCAAGATCGGCCGCGATTGCGACATCGGTGCCGGCAGCCACCTGCAGCACGCGCTGATCGGCAACAATGTGCTGATGCATCCGGGCTGCCATATCGGCCAGGACGGCTTCGGCTTTATCTTCGCAGGCCAGCACACCAAGGTGCCGCAGACTGGCCGCGTGATCATCCAGCACGATGTCGAGCTCGGCGCCGGGACGACGATCGACCGCGGCTCGCTGCGTGACACGGTGATCGGCGAGGGCACCAAGATCGACAATCAGGTTCAGATCGGCCACAACGTAACAATTGGTCGACATTGCGTGATCGCCGCCAAATGCGGTCTTGCCGGCAGCCTGACGCTGGGCGACAACGTCGCGCTCGGCGCCATGGTCGGCATCAACAATCATGTGGTGATTGGCGACGGCGCCCAGGTGGCGGCGATGTCCGGGGTGAAGGACAGTATTCCCGCAGGTGAGCGCTGGGGCGGTATCTTCGCACGGCCGACCCGAACATGGTTCCGGGAGATGCTCGCGGTGCGGCGGCTCGCTGAAGGCAGCGGAGCCGACACGGCGGCAAGACCCGATGACGACAGGGATGAAGGACGGGGGTGATGGAATCGCCGATTCGCTTTGAGAAAGTTGACATCAACACCATCCTCAAGACGCTGCCGCACCGCTTCCCTTTTCTGCTGATCGATCGCGTGATCAACATCCGCGAGGACTACAGCGGCATTGGCATCAAGAACGTCACCGTCAACGAGCCGGCGTTCCAGGGCCACTTTCCGGAGCGGCCGGTTTATCCCGGCGTGCTGATGATCGAGGGCATGGCCCAGACCGCGGGCGTGATCGGCATCCTGTCTGTGACTGGCACCGAGAAGCCGCGCGCGGTGTATTTCCTGACCATCGACAAGTGCAAGTTCCGCAAGCCGGTGATGCCTGGCGATACCGTCGAGTATCACCTGACCCGCACCGGGCGGCGCAAGACGATGTGGTGGTTTCACGGCGAGGCCAAGGTCGACGGACAGATCGTGGCGGAAGCCGATGTCGGCGCGATGCTGGCAGATTGACGGGCTGAATGAGCACAATTGATCCGACTGCGCGTATCGAAGACGGCGCCGTCATCGGCGACGACGTGACCATCGGGCCCTTCTGCACCATCGGTCCGCACGTCAGCATCGGCGCCGGTACGACGCTGATCGGCCACGTCAACGTCACCGGTCACACCACGATCGGCGAAGGCTGCACCATCCATCCGTTCGCCTCGCTGGGCGGCGCGCCGCAGTCGACCGGCTATAAGGGCGAGCCGACGACCCTGATCATCGGCAATGCCTGTACCATCCGCGAAAACGTGACGATGAACACCGGCACGGTCGGCGGCGGCGGCGTCACCCGCGTCGGCGACCGCGGGTTCTTCATGGCGGCGAGCCATGTCGGCCACGACTGCATCGTCGGCAACGACGTGATCTTCGCCAATGCTGCGACCCTCGGCGGTCACTGCGAGATCGGCGATTTCACCTTCATCGGTGGCATGACGGTGCTGCAGCAGTTCACCCGGGTCGGCCCACAGGTGATGATCGGCGGCATGAGCGGACTGCGCACCCACGTCATTCCGTATGCGCTCGCTAACGGCATCTATGCGAAGCTCGCCGGGTTGAATATCGTCGGCATGCGCCGGCGGAAGTTCACCAAGGAGCGGCTCGCGATTGTGCGCTCGTTCTTCAACGACCTGTTCTACAGCAGCGGTCCGCTCGCCGAACGGCTCGAACGGGTGCGTCCGCGCACGGCGGAGGATCCGGCGATCGCCGAGATCGTCACATTCATCGACGACATCAAAGGCCGCGGCGGTCGCGGCCAGCGTGTCGCGCTGTGCATGGCGCGTGAGGGCGGTGCGGCCGTCAATGACGGCGACGACGCCTGACCTGCGGTCGGCGCGGCCATGACTGGTCCATCACTGCAGATTGGCGCGCCCGTCGGCATCATCGCCGGCGGCGGCTCGCTGCCATTCGCGGTTGCCGACTCGCTCGCCGCGCGCGGCCTGACGCCGGTGCTGTTCGCGTTGAAGGGAAGCTGCGAGGCCGAACGCGTCGCCGCCTACCGGCATCATTGGCTCCGGATGGGGGCTTTCGGCAGGCTGCTGCGGCTGCTCCGCGCCGAAGGATGCCGCGACCTGGTGTTCATCGGCTCGCTGGTGCGGCCGGCGCTGTCGGATATGCGGCTCGACTGGGGCGCGATCAAAGTGTTGCCGGCGGTGCTCGCGGCCTATCGGGGCGGTGACGACCACCTCCTGACGGGTGTCGGCCGGCTGTTCGAGCGTCACGGCTTCAGGCTGCTTGGTCTGAAAGACGTCGCGACCGACGTGCTGATGCCTGAAGGCTGTCTCACCCGTGCCGTCCCCGATGCCGGCGTTCAGGCCGATATCGCCAAAGGGCGGGCGGTGCTGGCGGCGCTCAGCCCGTTCGACATCGGCCAGGGCTGTGTGGTGATCGACGGTCACATCGTTGCTGTCGAGGACACCGGCGGGACCGACGAGCTGCTGCGGCGCGTGGCGCAGCTTCGCGACGCCAGGCGGATCCGCGCCAAGCCTGGACACGGGGTGCTGGTGAAGGCGCCGAAGACCGGTCAGGACCTGCGCTTCGACCTGCCTGCGCTCGGGCCGAAAACCATCGAAGGACTGATCGCCGCGCAGCTCGGCGGCGTCGCCGTGGTGGCCGGGCACACCGTCGTCGCCGAGCCGCAAGAGATGATTGCGGCCGCCGACAGGGCCGGTGTGTTCGCGATTGGGATGCCGGCATGAGCTGCGCTGCCACGGCCGGGGATCGGGTTCGCACGGTCTATCTGATCGCGACCGAGGAGTCGGGGGATCGGCTCGGCGCTGCGCTGATGCGCGAACTCAGGGCGCGGCTCGGATCGAACGTTCAGTTCGCCGGCGTCGGCGGCCACAGCATGGCCGGCGAGGGGCTCGCCTCGCTGTTTCCGATCGAGGAGCTGTCGATCATCGGCTTCGCCGCCGTAGTGCAGCGGCTACCGCTGATCCTGAAGCTGATCCGCCGCGCGGTCGACGCGGTGCTGGCGGCCAAGCCCGACATCCTGGTGATCATCGACAGCCCCGACTTCACTCACCGCGTGGCGCGCCGGGTGCGGAAGCGTGATCCGTCGATTCCGATCGTCGACTACGTCTCGCCGACGGTGTGGGCGTGGCGGCCTGGACGGGCGCGGACGATGCTCGGCTACGTCGATCACGTGCTGGCGTTGCTGCCGTTCGAGCCGGCCGAGTATCGAAGGTTGCAGGGCCCGCCGTGCAGCTATGTGGGTCATCCGCTCACCGAGCAGTTCGGTTCGCTACGCCCCGACACCGCCGAGCAGGCGCGCCGCGAGGCGTCCCCGCCGGTGCTCCTGGTGTTGCCGGGCAGCCGGCGCAGCGAAGTCCGCCACCACGCTGCTGCGTTTGGCGACACGCTGGCGCAGCTGAAGCGCGACGGTGTCGCATTCGAAGCGGTGTTGCCGACCACGCCGCATCTGGAGAGCCTGGTCCGTGCCGCGGTCGCATCCTGGGAGGTGCAGCCGCGGATCGTCGTCGGCGAACAGGACAAACGTGCGGCGTTCCGGATCGCCCATGCGGCGCTGGCCAAGTCGGGCACGGTGACGCTCGAGCTCGCGATCGCCGGCGTGCCGATGGTGACGGCCTATCGAGCCGGCAGCGTCGAGATCTGGATCGCGCGGCGCGTCGTCCGTCCGGGCACCGTGATCCTCGCCAATCTGGTGATTGGGGACGACGTGATCCCGGAGTTCATCCAGGAAGATTGCGTACCCGACAGGCTCGCCCCGGCGGTGCGCGAGCTGCTCGGCGATACCCCGGCGCGGCAGCGTCAGCTCGCGGGCTTTGCGAAGATCGACGACATCTTGTCGACCGGCGAGCAGACGCCGAGCGGACGTGCGGCCGACATCGTGCTGGACGTGATGCGCCGCGCCTGATTGCCGCCTGCCGCTGCGATTGAAGAAGGTGTTGTTGCAATCAATTCTCAATAGATTGGAACTAGCCTGCCGGCGCGTCGAAGCTCCAGTTTGCGCGTCCATGGACCGGAGAGGACGCGGACCGTCTCAACCGGGAGCTCTCCATCTATGAAGAAAACCAAAATCGAGTCTGCCACGGCGCTTGATGCGCTGTTCGCGTCGGTGAACGTCGTTCACCGCAGGAATTTCCTCGCAACCGGCGCTGCCGCCTTCGGTGCGGCTGTGTTGCCTGCGGGGGCGACGGTTGCGGATGCTAAGCCTGCACTGGCCACGGCGCCGACGGAGCAAGATCGTCGCTACATGACGCAGGCCATCGAATTGATGCGCAAGGCAGGTGTCGTCGAAAAGACGGGTGGCGCTTTCGGCGCCGTCATCGTGCGCGACGGTGAAGTTCTCGCGGCGACTGGTAATAGCGTGCTGCGTGATAACGATCCCTCGGCACACGCCGAAGTCAATGCGATCCGCGCGGCGTGCAAGAAGGTCGGGGCGCCGAACCTGCGCGGCGCCACGATGTACACGAGCTGCGAGTGCTGTCCGATGTGTTACGCCACCGCCTATTGGGCGCGGCTCGATCGGATCTTCTACGCGGCGTCGTGGACCGACTACGCGGATCTGTTCGACGATTCCAATATCGGCGCCGATATGAAGAAGCCCTACGCCAAACGCCAGGTTAAGATCGCGCAGATGATGCGAAGCGACGCGCAGAAGGTGTGGCAGGAATTCCGCACCCTTCCGGATCGCGCTCGCTACTGAGGCTTCGATCCGGCATAGTCACAAAGCAAAACGGCGAACCGCTTGGCGGTTCGCCGTTTCTGTTTTCAGAGAGCTGGAGCGATCAGCCGCGCTTGCTCATCTCGACGTAGTTGCGGGTGGTCGCGCCGGTGAAGAGCTGGCGCGGACGGCCGATCTTCTGATGCGGATCTTCGATCATCTCGCTCCACTGGCTGATCCAGCCGACGGTGCGGGCGACCGCGAACAGCACGGTGAACATGTCGGTCGGGAAGCCCATCGCCTTCAGCGTGATGCCCGAATAGAAGTCGACGTTCGGGTACAGCTTGCGGTCGATGAAGTACTGATCGCTGAGCGCGATCTTCTCGAGCTCCATCGCCACCTTCAGCAGCGGGTCGCCGTGGTGACCGGTTTCGGCCAGCACTTCGTGGCAGACCTGCTGCATGATCTTGGCGCGCGGATCGTAGTTCTTATAGACGCGGTGGCCGAAGCCCATCAGCCGCACCGACGAGTTCTTGTCCTTCACCTTGGCGATGAAGTCCGGAATGTTGGAGACGTCGCCGATCTCCTTGAGCATCGCCAGCGCCGCCTCGTTGGCGCCGCCATGCGCCGGGCCCCACAGGCAGGCGATGCCGGCGGCGATACAGGCGAACGGGTTGGCGCCCGACGAGCCGGCGATACGGACGGTCGAAGTCGACGCGTTCTGCTCGTGGTCGGCGTGCAGCGTGAAGATCTTGTCGAGCGCGTTCGCCAGCACCGGGTTGACGACGTATTCCTCGCACGGCGTGGCGAAGCACATCCGCATGAAGTTGGCGGCGTAGGACAACGAGTTCTTCGGATACACGAACGGCTGACCGACCGAGTATTTGTAGGCCATCGCCGCCAGCGTCGGGACCTTGGCGATCATCCGGATCGAGGCGATCATCCGCTGGGTCGGATCGTTGATGTCAGTGGAGTCGTGATAGAACGCGGCCAGCGCGCCGACCGAAGCCACCATCACCGCCATCGGATGCGCGTCACGACGGAAGCCCTGGAAGAACCGGGCCATCTGCTCGTGAACCATGTTGTGGCGGGTGACGCGGTAGTCGAAGTCTTCCTTCTGCGCCTTGGTCGGCAGTTCGCCGTACAGCAAGAGATAGCAGGTTTCGAGGAAGTCGCCTTTTTCAGCGAGCTGTTCGATCGGGTAACCGCGATACTCGAGAACGCCTGCGTCGCCGTCGATGTAAGTGATTTTGGACTGGCAGCTCGCCGTCGACGTGAAACCCGGATCGTAGGTGAACATCCCGGTCTGCGCGTAGAGCTTGCCGATGTCGATGACGTCGGGACCGACTGTCCCGGTGAGCACCGGAAGATCGAAGTTCTTGTTTCCAACCGTCAGCGTTGCCGTTTTGTTGTTGGTCGTTGCGTCCATCGTGTGGTCCCCGATGTTCGTTGGCGAAACCAGCCGTATGCGCAGCGCTCTTGCGAGCGAGACTGGTTGTCTTGAAGCGCTGGCGGAAAGGCGTAGCTCATTGCAGTGTGCACTGCAAGGCGGCCGGACGCGAGCCGTTTCCCGGGTTTTTTACGCGGCCTGATCGGCGAGGCGGGACAGGCACTCGTCGCGCCCCAGCACCGCCAAAACGTCGAAGATTCCCGGCGATGTGGTTCGTCCCGTGAGTGCCACGCGGAGCGGTTGCGCCACCGCACCCAGCTTCAGCCCAGCCTGCTCGGCGAACGTCCGCATCGCGGCCTCGGTCGTCGCCGCCGTCCACGGCGTGACGTCCTCTAGCGCGGCGCGCAGCCGGCCGATCAGCTGTCGGGTTTCGGGCGTCAACACCGCCTGCGCCTTGGGATCCAGGGCCAGCGGCCGGTCGGCGAAGATGAAGCCGGCATTATCGAGCAGCTCGATCAGCGTCTTGGCGCGTTCCTTCAGCCCCGGCATGGCCTGGGTGAGCTTGGCACGGATGCTGTCGTCGAACTTCGCCGCAATCGCCGGGCCCTGCGGGATGTATTTCAGCAGGTCCTCGAGCAGGGTCACGAGAGAGTGATCATCGCTCTGACGGATGTAGTGACCGTTGAGGCTCTCGAGCTTGGCGAAATCGAACCGCGCCGCCGACCGGCCGATCGCCGGCAGGTCGAACGCATCGATCATTTCCTGCGTGGTAAAGATTTCCTGATCGCCGTGGCTCCAGCCGAGTCGGACCAGATAGTTGCGCAGCGCAGCCGGCAGGTATCCCATCGCGCGGTAGGCGTCGACGCCGAGCGCACCGTGGCGCTTCGACAGTTTCGAGCCGTCGGGACCGTGGATCAGCGGGATGTGCGCCATCACCGGCAGCTCCCACTCCATCGCGTCGTAGATCTGCTTCTGGCGCGCCGCGTTGATCAGATGGTCGTCGCCACGGATGACGTGGGTGACGCCCATGTCGTGGTCGTCGACCACCACCGCCAGCATGTAGGTCGGGGTGCCGTCGCCGCGCAGCAGCACTAGATCGTCGAGGTTCTCGTTCTGCCAGGCGACGCGGCCCTGCACCTGATCCTCGATCACAGTCTCGCCGGTCAGCGGTGCCTTGAGGCGGATGGTCGGCTTGACGCCTTCCGGGGCCTCGGAGGGATCGCGGTCGCGCCAGCTACCGTCGTACAGCTTGGCACGGCCCTCGGCGCGGGCCTTGTCGCGCATCGCCGCCAGCTCCTCGGTGGTGGCGTAACAGCGGTAGGCCTTGCCGGCCGCCAGCAGCTGCTCGGCAACCTCGCGGTGCCGCGCCGCGCGCGCAAACTGGTAAACGGTGTCGCCGTCCCAATCGATCCCGAGCCATTTCAGCCCGTCGAGGATGGCGTCGATCGCCTCCTGGGTCGAACGCTGGCGGTCGGTGTCCTCGATTCGCAGCAGCATCGTGCCGCCGTGCTTGCGCGCATACAGCCAATTGAACAGCGCGGTGCGGCCTCCGCCGATGTGCAGAAAACCAGTGGGCGAGGGCGCGAAGCGGGTGACGACGGGACGGGTCATTCGAACCAAATGCAGGGAAGGGAACGCGCCGGAGCGGCGCGCAGGGTGTATAGCAGGATCGGCGCATAACTAAAGTGGTCCGCGCAGCCCCTGGGGGTTGGCGCGGGGCGGCGGATTTGGCAGATACCCCTTTCGGTTCCGACCAGTAGGACGATTGACGCATGACGACGGCAGATACAGCGGCGGGCGAGGCAGGGCGCGACTTCATTCGCGACATCGTCCAGGCCGATCTCGACAGCGGGAAGCACCGGACCATCGTGACCAGGTTCCCGCCGGAGCCCAACGGCTATCTGCATATCGGCCATGCCAAGTCGATCGCGCTGAATTTCGGCATCGCGCAGGAATTCGGCGGCCGCTGCCATCTGCGGTTCGACGACACCAATCCGACCAAAGAAGAACAGGAATACATCGACTCGATCCAGGCCGACGTCCACTGGCTCGGCTTCGACTGGGGCGAGCACATGTTCTACGCCTCGGACTATTTCGAGCAGCTCTACGCCTGGGCGGAGCTGATGATCAAAAATGGCGACGCCTATGTCGACGATCAGTCGCAGGATGAGATCCGCGCCAGCCGTGGAACGCTGACCGAGCCGGGCAAGAACAGCCCGTTCCGCGACCGTTCGGTCGAGGAGAATCTCGACCTGTTCCGGCGGATGAAGGCGGGCGAATTCCCGAACGGCACGCGGGTGCTGCGCGCCAAGATCGACATGGCGTCGGGCAACATCAACCTGCGCGATCCGGTGCTGTACCGCATCCTGCATGCGCACCATCCGCGCACCGGCGACAAATGGTCGATCTATCCGAGCTACGACTACGCGCACGGCCAGTCGGATGCGATCGAGGGCATCACCCACTCGATTTGTACGCTGGAGTTCGAGGATCATCGGCCGCTGTACGAATGGCTGCTGTCGAAGCTGCCGGTGCCGTCGCAGCCGCGGCAGTACGAATTCGCGCGGCTCAACATCACCTACACGCTGCTGTCGAAGCGCGTGCTGACCGAACTGGTGCGCGGCGGCCATGTCGCCGGCTGGGACGATCCGCGGATGCCGACGATGGCCGGGATGCGGCGTCGCGGCGTGCCGCCGGCGGCGCTGCGCGATTTCGTCAAGCGGATCGGCGTCGCCAAGGCCAACAGCGTGGTCGATCTCGGCATGCTGGAGTTCTGCATCCGCGAGGAATTGAATCGCACCGCGCAGCGGCGGATGGCGGTGCTGAAGCCGCTGAAGGTGGTGATCGAGAACTACCCGGAAGGCCAGACCGAAGAACTCGAGGCGATCAACCATCCGGACGATCCGAGCCTCGGCACGCGCAAGATCGCATTCGGCCGCGAGATCTACATCGAGCAGGACGACTTCATGGAGAACCCGCCGAAGAAGTTCTTCCGGCTGTCTCCGGGCAATGAGGTGCGGCTGCGCTATGCTTACTTCATCAAGTGCCGTGAGGTGATCAAGAACGACGCCGGCGAGATCGTGGAGCTGCGCTGCACCTATGATCCGGAAACCCGCGGCGGCAACGCGCCCGACGGACGCAAGGTCAAGGCGACGATGCACTGGCTGCCGGCGGCGCAGTCGGTGAAGGCCGAGATCCGGATCTACAATCAGCTGTTCGCCAATCCGGCGCCGAGCGCTGCGAGCTTTGCCGATGACCTCAATCCGCAGTCGCTCGAAGTGCTGACCGAGGCGCGGATCGAGCCGGAGACGGCGGCGAGCAACTCGACCGAGCCGCTGCAGTTCGAGCGTCAGGGTTACTTCGTCCGCGATCGGGACTCGACGCCGGATAAGCCGGTGTTCAATCGAACCATCGGGTTGCGCGATACCTTCGCCAAGGAAGTCGCGAAGGGCTGAACTACCACCGATCCTGATTGCGCTCCGCCGGTGATTGCCGGCGGAGGCATTCTGCTCCACTGTTCCGCTCGCGGCGGACGGGGGCGGGTGCCGTGGAGCGGCGCGATCGGACCAGAGCACGGACATGGCCGACCGGGGCGCCGGCGGGCGCCGGTTCGTTGCTGCCGTCCGGCCTGTCGTGGGGACCGGCCTTTCTTGATCTGTTACGCGACTGGGCGCGGGCCGAGGTGGGGCCGGGCCGGTTGCTGCCGTGGACGCCGGTGGCATTCGGCGCCGGTATTGCCGTGTACTTCGCCGCCGATCACGAGCCGGTTGCCTGGGTGGCGGCAGCGACCGCGTCGGTGTTCGGAATCGCGGCCATCCTGCTGCGGCGCAGCCAGGCCTTCGCACCGGTCCTGTTGCTGGCGGCTCTCGTGGCAGGCTTTGCGACCGCGTCGCTGAAAGCTGCGCGGATCGCGCATCCGGTGCTGGCCGCGCCGGTGTTCGCAGCGGAGCTGCGGGGCTTCGTCGAAATCCGCGAGGAGCGCGAGCGCACCGATCGCTTCGTTCTCCGCGTGACGCAAATGCAGGCGGCGCGGGCACCATCGCTGGAGCGGGTGCGGCTGTCGGTGAAGAAAGGGACGGCGCCTGCGGTCGGCAGCTTCGTGACACTGAAGGCGCGGCTTCAGCCACCGCTTCAGCCGCTGCGACCGGGCAGCTACGACTTCGCGCGCGATTTGTACTTCCAGGGAATCGCTGCGTCCGGCTTCGTACTCGGCGCGATCACCACCGCCGAGCCGCCGCAGGATGGCGGCTGGCGCTTGCGCTACGCCGCGGTGATGCAGGGCCTGCGCGATGCGATCGATGCCCGGATCCGCGCGTCGCTGGGCGGCGATCCGCGCGCGATCGCCACCGCGCTGCTCACAGGTAAGCGAGACGCGATCTCGACCCCGGTGAACGACGCGATGTTCATCTCCGGTCTCGGTCACGTGCTGTCGATCTCCGGCTATCACATGGCGGTGGTGGCCGGCGTGGTGTTCTTCGCGCTGCGCGCACTGCTGGCGCTGATCCCGCGGCTGACCGTGACGTTTCCAATCAAGAAGGTTGCGGCCGCGGTCGCGCTGCTCGCCGCGGCGTTCTATCTGGCGCTGTCGGGTGCGGAAGTCGCGACCCAGCGCAGCTTTCTGATGACCGCGGTGGTGCTAATCGCCGTGATGGTCGACCGCCGCGCAATCACGTTTCGGACGCTGGCGCTGGCTGCACTGGTCGTGCTGTTGATCGCGCCGGAAGCGTTGGTGCATCCGAGCTTCCAGATGTCGTTCGCGGCCACACTCGGCCTGGTCGCGCTGGTACAGATCGGCATGCCGGCGGTGTTCGCGCAGGCCGATAGTTCGACTGCTGCGCGGGTGGCGCTGTGGGGCGGGCGGGAAATTGCGCTGCTGGCGCTGGCTTCGCTGGTCGCCGGCTTCGCGACGATGCCGTACGCAGCCTATCACTTCCACCGCATCACCCCCTATGGTGTACTCAGCAATCTGGCGGCCATGCCGGTGGTGTCGGCGATCGTGATGCCGGCGGGGCTGCTCGGGCTCGCGGCGATGCCGTTCGGGCTCGATGCGCCGTTCTGGCGGATCATGGAACTCGGGATCGACTGGATGATCCTGGTCGCCCGATGGGTGGCGTCGCTGCCCGGCGCGGTCGGCCGCGTCACCGCGTTCGGCACCGGCCCCTTGCTCGTCGCCTCGCTCGGTATCGTGATGCTCGGTCTGCTCCGCTCGCCGCTGCGCTGGGCCGGGGCGCTCGGCGTTGGCGTCGCCATCGCCTGGGCGGCGCTGACGCCGCAGCCGGAGGTGCTGATTGCCGGCGACGGCAGGCAGGTCGCGGTACGCGGCGCCGACGGCCGGCTGCGCCTGATGCAGGGCGGCGGGGATAGCTTTCGGCTGAAGGAGTGGCTCGCTTCCGATGCCGATTCCCGTGCCCCGGATGCAGCGTCGCTGCGTGCCGGCGTCTCCTGCGATCCGGACGGCTGTGTCACGCCGCTCGCCGACGGACGGCTGGTGGCGCTGTCGCTCCGCCCCGACGGGCTCGCCGACGATTGCGCCCGTGCCGTGCTGATCGTCACGGCCGGCCAGCCACCGCCGGATTGCGCCGCACGGGTGATCGGCCGGGACGAATTGCAGGCGAATGGCGCGCTGGCGCTGCGGCGGAGCGCAAACGATCCAGGGCTGTTCGTGGCGGAGGCCGCCCGACCTCGCGGCCAGAGCCGGCCCTGGGCTCCAGCGGCCGCGGAGGCGACGGACGCGTCTATCTCGACCGAACCTTCAAGTCGCCGCCGTGCGCCGATCGACGCCACGCCGGCTCCGCAGGACCAAGTGGGCGACGAGTAGGGCGCAAAGGCCCGCACGCCGACGACAGAGCGGGCGACCAGCTCTGTCCACTGCACGCCTCAATACTTGCGGTACAGCCCGATCAGCTTGCCCTGGATGCGGACGCGGTTCGGCGGCAGGATCCGCACCTCGTAGGCGGCGTTGGCCGGCTCCAGCGCGATCGAGGCGCCGCGGCGGCGGAAGCGTTTCAGCGTAGCTTCCTCTTCGTCGATCAGCGCCACCACGATGTCGCCGGTGTCGGCGATGTCGTTCTTCTGGATCAGCGCCATGTCGCCATCGAGGATGCCTGCTTCGACCATCGAGTCGCCGCGCACTTCCAGCGCGTAGTGTTCGCCGCTGCCGAGCATGTCGGCTGGAACGCTGATGGTGTGGCTGCGGCTTTGCAGGGCTTCGATCGGCGTACCGGCTGCGATCCGTCCCATCACCGGCACCGCGACGCTGCCGCGATCGTTGTCATCCTCGGCCGGCGCCGGGCTTGGCGGCCGCACCTTGCCGAGATTGCCTTCGATCACGCTCGGGGTGAAACCGCGCCGGCTGTTGCCGGGCATCCCGCCGGTGTCGGGCAGCTTGATGACTTCGATCGCGCGGGCGCGATTGGGCAGCCGCCGGATGAAGCCGCGCTCTTCCAGCGCGGTGATCAGGCGATGAATGCCGGACTTGGAACGGAGGTCGAGCGCATCCTTCATCTCGTCGAAGGACGGCGGCACGCCGGCTTCCTTCAGTCGCTCGTTGATGAATTTCAACAGCTCAAACTGCTTGCGCGTCAGCATCGGCAAATCCCCAGTCGGCGATGATGTGCCGGTTCGAGGTGCGTTTCGGTTCGGGCCACGAGCCCTTGTGAGAGCGTCATCGTCGCCGAATCTCGAAAACAAATCATGAACGGACACTATCTGTTCGGGGTGTGTTCCGCAACCTCTTAATCGAAATCTAGGATTTTCACGGGTCGCTATAGCGGGAGCTTAAGGATGACGCAGGGTGAACCGGCCGGTGCGGCCGGCGCGAAAGCCGGGCGCACGATCAGCGCTTCCGCCGACGCCAGCCGCGCCAGCAGCGACGAATCCTGGCTGTCGACCGGAGTGGCGATCTGCCGTCCGGTTTGGTCGTGCGACAGCGTGGCGCGCAGATAGTCTTCGCGCTGATCGTTGGCAGAAAGGTCCGCGCCGAGCAGCGCCGGCTCGCGGACATGCCTTGGCTCGCTCATGCCGCACAGCGCGCGGATCAGCGGCACCATGAACAGCACCGCGCAGACGTAGGACGACACCGGATTGCCGGGCAGGCCGATCACCCGCATCGGGCCGAGATGGCCGTGCATCATCGGCTTGCCCGGCCGCATCGCGATCTTCCAGAACGCGATCGTGGTGCCTTCGGCCTCCAGCGCGCCTTTGACCAGATCATGGTCGCCGGCCGATGCGCCGCCGGTGGTGACGAGCAGATCGACGCCGAGATCGCGAGCCTGCCGGATCGCGGCCTGGGTCGCGTCCAGCGTGTCGGCGGCGATGCCGAGGTCGATCACGTCGGCGCCCTCGGCGCGCGCCAGCGCACGCAGCGCGTAGCCGTTGGAATAGACGATCTGGCCGGGCGCGGGCGTGGTGCCCGGCATCACCAGCTCATCGCCGGTGGCGAGCATCGCCAGCCGCGGGCGGCGATGCACCGGCAGCGCCGCGTGGTTCATGCCGGCCGCAAGCGCGAGGTCGCGGTCGCTGAGCCGGTGGCCCTGGCGCAGCAGCACCTGGGCTTCCTTGAAATCGATTCCGGCCGGGCGGATGTGACGGCCGGGTTTGACGGCTTCATTGACAGTGACGCGGTCGCCGTCGCGCACGGTGTCTTCCTGGATCACCACGGCGTCCGAACCCTCCGGCACCACGCCGCCGGTGAAGATGCGCAGCGCCTCGCCTGGGCCGATGCCTATCGTCGCCGGGCGGCCGGCTGCGATCTCGCCGATCACCCGGAGCGTTGCCGGTGTCGCCGCCACGTCCGCCGCGCGCACGGCGTAGCCGTCCATTGCCGACATCGCCTGCGGCGGCTGGGTCCGCAGCGCGGCGAGATCGCGCGCCAGCACGCGGCGGTGAGCGTCCTCGATCGCGACCAGCTCGGTGTCGAGCCCATGCGCACCAGCCAGCACCGCGGCCAGCGCGTCGTCGACCGGCATCAGAGCCATCGGGCTTCTCCCTCGCAGGCAAGTTGAAATCGAACCGTCACGATCCGGCTTTAGGTGGCGCGCGGCGCCTGCGCAAGATGCGCCCGGCGTCGGCTGTGAGCGCGGCGTCCCGCCGCGTCGGCCTAAATCATTATTGTCGAACCGTCGTCTTCGCCTGTACGACCGGTTCCAGGCATCGAGCGGACGTGGAGCGCGCAGATGGAAGATTTCCCGAAATGGTTCCTGCGGATCATGGTCGTGGTCGGCATCATCGCGTTCGGCTCGGTGTATTGGATGCGCCACGACTGGAGCAAAGGCTGGGCGCCGTCGTTCAACGCCGGCGATTACGGCCCGCCGTCCGCATCCGCGCCTGAGCCTGCAGCGGCTCCGGCGGCTGCGCCGGCCGCAGCTCCGAGCGAAGCCGCACGCCCTGCGGCAGCGCCGAGCGCACAGCCGAGCCGTGCGTCCACGCCGTGCCAGCCGATCGGCCGCACCGCCAAGGGCGAGCTGGTGTACTCGATGGATTGCCGGGCGCTGCCGGCGCAGTAACGAGCGCACGCCGCCGTGCTTTTGAAGCGCTAATCGATGATCTCGGCGCCTTCGGCGCTGAGGCGGGCGAGACCGTCCTTCATCTGCTGCACGCGCTCGGGCGGGTGGCCCTGCCACTTGGTCACTTCGGCGACGATGCGCAGCGGATGCTTCGAGCGATAGGACAGCGTCGGATTGCCGGGAAACTTCTTGTCGGTGAGATTGGGATCGTCTTCGAACGGGCCGGTCGGCTCGACCACATAGATCCGCTGCGGCGCATCGCCGGCGGCGAGCTCGGCGCCCCAGATCGCAGCGTCCAGCGTGCCGGAGAAATACACCCAGGACAGCGGCGCTACGGTAGTGAAGTTAGACTGGTAGCCGACCACGATCAGCTCGCCGGGAGCGAGATCGGCCCGCGTGCCGTGGAAGAACTGACGCACGAACATGCTGGCCGCTGCGGACATGAGGGGCGCGCTCCGGTGTGACTGAACCGACGACAACGACGTCGGTGCGTGTCGGGTTCATCAGCCTCGAGGCTGATACCGAGCGCGTCGCGGTTTCCTTCGCCCGGCTCAAGACGCAGTGAGATCCGAGTGGAAGAGGCCGGTCCTAAGCGGTGGCCGGCGCTGGGCCGCCGTCATCGGCCTTGATCATCACCGGCAGATAGACGCTGACGAATTCCGGCGGCAGGCGGCGCGGGCGGCCGCTGCTCAGTTCGATGCACACCAGTTGCCAGCGTCCGCGCATGATGGTGGCGCCGTCGCGCAGGCGGATCAGCTGGAAGCGGCGTTCCATCACCAGCTTGCCGTCGCTGCCATAGATCCAAGTTCCCAGCAGCAGCTCGTCGCCCAAATGGCTCGGCAGCAGGTAGTCGTATTCGCCGCGCCGGATCGCCATCGCCCGATCGATCCGCTGCCAGTCGGCGAGCGACAGCCCGAGCGCTTCTGAATGCGCCCAGCCGACGCTGTCGCACCAGCGCACATAGACGGAGTTGTTGGTGTGGTTGAGGCCGTCGATATCGGCCGGCGCGGGCGTCATCGGCAGCGTGAACGGGGCGGGATGATCCCAGGCAAGATCGGCAGAAGCGTCGGTCATCATCGCGTCTCGTCGGTCGGTCGTTTCGCGCGCTTACAGCCCGAGCTGATCGAGCGTGCGGGCGACGTCGTCGCTGGAATGCACCTGGACGGCGTGCAGCCCGCGCTCGCGCGCGGCTTCGATGTTTTCCGCCAGATCGTCGAAGAACACAATGCGCTGCGGCGCAACCCCGATCGCCTTGACGACGTAATCGTAGGTCTCGCCGTGCGGCTTGCGCATGCCGATCTGCGACGACAGAAACAGTTCGCGGAAGTGCACCAGCAGCTCGGCATAGTGCTCGGAGAAATGCGCGATATGCGCATCGTTGGTGTTGGACAGCGCGTAGAGCGGAAGCTGCTTGGCGGCGCGGTCGAGCAGCGGCGCGATGCCCGGCATTTCGCCGATGAAGATCGCGTTCCAGCCTTCGCGCAATTGCTCGTCGGTCAGCGTCAGCCCGAGCGCGCTGCGCACGGCGGCGAAGAACTGCGCATCGGTAACGTGGCCGGTCTCATAGCGATGAAAGGTGTCGTCCTGCGCCAGCTTGGCCATCAGCGCATGCGGATCGCTGCCGAGCTCGACGGCCCACGCCTTTAAGGTGCGGCGCAGGTCGTAGTCGATCACCACGCGGCCGAGATCGAACAGCAGCGCATCGGCGGCGCCGGGGGCGAGGGCGGTGGTCATGCTGAGAACCTTGTCGATGAGAAGATGCGAGTCATGCGGCGGCGACACATACGCATTTTGGTTAAAGAATGTTATAGACTGACGAAACCGTTTGGTAATCCGCAGCCGCTACAAGAAATGCCGCTGCGAAGCGCATCTTGCTGCAATCACCTTGCACCGTATGCGGGGTCGCGGCGCCGGTTTTGACCAGCGGCGATCCGCTCATGCGCTTCGGACTTCCCATCTTGCTGCCGTCGTCGACCGCATCGGATCCAAGCCGATGAAGGGTGGTGGTGGACGCCTGTCCTCGGGCAACAACAAGAAGAAGGCCGAGGAAGCTCACGCCACCCACGGCTGGTTCGTCACCTTCGCAGACCTGATGGGCCTTCTGGTCAGCTTCTTCGTCATGCTGGTGTCGTTCTCGACTCAGGACTTGCGCAAGATGCAGATCGTAGCCGGCTCGATGCGCGACGCGTTCGGCGTGCAGCAGAACTCGCGGTTCGCCGGCGTGATCGAGACCGACGGCGTGCCGGTGCAGGGTCACGTCAAGAGCAAGCGCAACGTCGCGCCCGATCAGGCCAGCAACACGCCGCATCTCGAAGAGGCCGGCGGTTCGGGGAGCGCCGCTTCTCATGCCAAGGCCGAGCGCGAATTCGCGCTGGCTTCGGCGTCGCTGCGCCAGGCGCTGCAGGACGTGCCGGAACTGGCCGAGATGTCCAAGAACGTCGTGTTCGAAGAGACGCCAGTCGGGCTCAATCTCGAACTGACCGATCAGGACGGCCGGCCGATGTTTCCGGACGGCTCGGCGGTGCCGTACGAACGCACCCGCAAGCTGGTCGCCCGGCTTGCTGCGCCGCTGCGCGCGACCTCGCTGCGCGTGATCATCGTGGGCCACACCGCGGCGACCGTGGTACAAGCTGGCGATGACGATCCGCTCAGCCTGTCGGTGAACCGCGCCAATGCGGTGCGCGAGGTCCTGAAGCAGGAGGGCCTGCCCACCAGCCAGGTGCTGTCGCTGGTCGGCAAGGGCGACGGCGAACCGCTGTTCCCGGATGCGCCGACACTCGCCGCCAACCGCCGCGTCACCATCACCTTGATGCGCGAGAACCCGCCGCTGCCGCCGGATCTGCAGCGCTGACAACCGGTTGAGCTGACGACTTCGATTGGCGGCTCAAGCTCAGAAGCACAATCCGACGCGGCGGCCGCGCTTCCACACCATCCGGCATTTCTTCTTGGTAGCGCCGTGCAGCATCTCGAAGCGCTGCGGCAGATTGGCGTCGGCATTGAGCTCGACGCAGGCGCCGCCCGCCGAGTAGTCGACGACGCGGCACGGGATCACCGGCAGCTTCGGGCCGACGATCAGATTGGCATTCCCAGAGACGAGCCCGCTGGGGCGGACGCGTGCAAACCGTCGCGGCTGAGTCATACAAGTGGCTCCCGGCTGGCTGGATAAGGGATCAGCCCGATTGCAACCGAGACTTGTTAAATTCGAGTTGTTGTCGACTCTAAACCGGCGCTACTTCCTCGCAACTAAGCCGCGCCCCGGACCGCTTCGTGGAAGCCGGGGCGCGGATGCTTAATGCGCGGTTATGAGTTCGCAGGCCGGATCTCGATCCGCTTCGCCGTCGAGGGTGACGGTTCCACCTTCGGCAGCGTCACGGTCAGTACGCCGTTCTTGAAGCTGGCGCTGACCTGGTCGGCGGCGACTGCGACGTCCAGCGGAATCCGGCGTTCGAACTTGCCGTAGAAGTGCTCGCTGAACTGCTTGTCCTTGGCCTCGTTCGACGCCGTCTTTTCACCGCGGATCGTCAGCGTACCGTCGTCCAGCAGCACCTCGATATCTTTCTCCTCGAGGCCCGGCACTTCGGCAGCGATCTTCAGCTCCTTGTCGCCATCAGTGATTTCGAGTTTCGGCCAACCGGTACTGAACGGCGTCAGGGCGCCGGCACGGGCCGGCACGTCGAAGCCGCGGAATACGTCGTCGAACAGCCGATTCATCTCGCGGTGCAGCGACAGGAACGGGTCGCCTTCGAACGAGCGGGTCGCGGGTTGATTGGTCCGGCCCCAGGGGATGATGTCGCGCATGTTCATGGATGCCTCCTCGTACTCAGTCTTGAAGTCCTTGATACTGTTAGTTGTGATCTGGAAGTCGCCCGCGTATCGCGGGTGCGCTTCGATTTGGGCGCGGTTGCGCCGCCGTCAAGGGGCAGGGTGGTAGTCCCGTGGAGGGAGTACGAAGATTTTTTTCGCGCACCGTCTTGAAAACGGTAACGCCGTGTCCAAGTCATCGGCCGTCCCGGTTTGGAAGGAGGAATTCGGGAGGACCACAGATGCGATCTACCAATTTCGAACACAGCTACGCGCCTGGCGCCGCGAGCGTCACGGCCTTGCGCCCCTCGGCAACGGTCTATGATCATCCCGACCAGGTGCTGCGCGACGACGCGCTTTGCACCGCCGAAAAGCGCGCCATCCTCTCCTCATGGGCGTCCGACGCCAACGCCGTCGAGCAGCAGCCGTGGCTGCGTCTCGCGCCGGGGCACCGCAATCCGGTGCCGCTACGCGCGATCCTCGACGCGCTGAAGCGGCTCGATGACGACGATCCGCCGCCGAAAGGCGGGGCCTCGATCCGGCTGAGCGGCGACCGCGCCGCTCAGCATGATCCGTCCGACGACTACCGGCCATCATGGAGGAGGCATTATGGTCTGGCGCCACGTATCAACCAGTTTCGACCCGTCCCGCTGCCCGGAGTGCGGCGCGATCATGCGGCTCGTGCGCGTCGAGCCACGACCGGTCGGACACAAGGTTGAGTTCGAGCGCCACATCTATCGCTGTGAAGACTGCGCCAACACCAGCCGGTTCGTGATCGACCGGCAGGCCGCGGACTACGCGTTCGCATAACGACGCCGTTCCGCGTCCCGCGATGCGGCGGCCGGGCTACCCCGGTTGCCGCATCATTCTTCGCCACAGCGGCTTGACCAGTTCCAGCACGATCAGCACCACCAACGCCGCAGACGCAGTGAGGCCGAGATCGTCCGGATGCAGCGGACCGAACCGGAACAGATCGCGCAGCCAGGGCCATGCCAGGCTGGCAACCAGCACCACCGCGACGATGCCAAGCATCCCCGCCAGCATCGCGTTCGGCCGCCGCAGCGCCGTCAGCAGCGAGGCGCTGAACGAGCGATTGACGAAGATCAGTCCGACGAAACTCAGCACCAGCGCGAAGAACGTCAGCGCGCGCAGCTCGGTGTCCGGCATCGCGCGCATCTGGCCGATCACGAACACGCCGGCGACCAGTACGAACACCAACAGGCCCTGCAACATGCCCCACACGATCAGCGCCCGGCTGAACAGCGGCTGCTCCGGATCACGGGGCGGGCGGCGCATCGCGTCGTCCTCGGCGGTCTCCGCCTCGAACACGATCGAGCACACCGGATCGATGATCATCTCCAGGAACGCGATGTGGATCGGTCCGAGCAGGATCGGCAATCCGAACAGCAGCGGCAGCAGCGCCAGCCCGGCGATCGGCACATGGACGGCGAAAATGAAGCCCATCGCCTTGACGAGGTTATCGTAGATCCGCCGCCCCAGTCGGATCGCCTTGACGATCGAGGCGAAGTCGTCGTCGAGCAGCACGATCGCCGAAGCCTCGCGTGCGACGTCGGTGCCGCGGCCGCCCATCGCGATGCCGATATGAGCCGCTTTCAGCGATGGCGCGTCGTTGACGCCATCGCCGGTCATCGCCACGACTTCGCCGTCGGCTTTCAGCGCTTCGACGATCCGCAGCTTCTGTTCGGGCATGATCCGCGCGAACACGGTGGCGCGGCGCAGCCGCTCGGCGAGCGCGGCGTCGTCGAGCGTGGCGATCTCCTCTCCGGTGACGCAACTGTCCGCATCGATCCCGGCCTGGCGCGCGATCGCCTGCGCGGTCGCCGGATAGTCGCCGGTGATCATCACCACGCGGATGCCGGCGGCACGGCAGTCGGCGACGGCGGCCGGCACCGACGCGCGCAGCGGGTCGGCGAGGCCGACGAGGCCGAGGAAGTCGAAGCGGAAGCCGAGCTGGGTCTCCGGCCAATCCTCGTCCGGGTGCGATGCGCGCGCGACGCCGAGCACCCGCAGCCCCTCGGCCGCCATCGCATCGACGGTGCGCGAGACGTTGCCGAGGGCGGCGGCATCGAGGCCGCACATCCGCGCGATCGCCTCCGGCGCACCTTTCGCCGCCACCACATAGTTGCTGGCATCGTCCGGGTCGCGCCAGACCTGGGTGATCGCCAGCAGGTCGCGGCGCAGCCCGTAAGCGTGGACGAGGCTGCGGGCGCCATTGCCGTTGGGCAGATGGTCGCCGGCGAGCCGGTGCAGCGCGAGGTCCATCGGGTCGAACGGATCGGGTGCGGCCGCGAGCAGACCGGTCTCCAGCAGCGGCGCGAAGCCGTGCGGCAGCGCGCCGTCCGCGCGCGGCCGGAACACCTCGCCGGAAGGAAGCCGCAGTTCGGCGACCGACATCCGGTTCTCGGTCAGCGTTCCGGTTTTGTCGGTACACAGCACGGTGGCGGAGCCGAGCGCTTCGATGGCAGCGGCGCGCCGGGTCAACACCCGGGCCTGCGAGATCCGCCAGGCGCCCATTGCCATGAACACCGTCAGCACCACCGGGAATTCTTCCGGCAGCATCGACATGCCGACGGTGATGCCGGCCAGCACCGCGTCGAGCCATCCGTCGCGCAATGCGCCGTAGAGGATCACGACCAGCGCGGTGAAGGCGGCGGCGATGATGCCGAAGGTGCGGACCAGCGCGCGGGTCTGCTGCTGCAGCCGCGGCGCTTCGGTCTGCATCGAGCCGAGGGCCTGACCGATCTTGCCGATCTCGCTGCGTGCGCCCGTCGCGGTCACTTCGGCAAGGCCGCCGCCGCGCACCACCAGCGAGCCGGAATACACATTGGGCTGATCGTCGCCGCCGGGACGATGCGACGCGGTGGTGTCCGCTTCGTCCCGGCTGAGCTTGCGGACCGGCACCGACTCGCCGGTCAGCAGCGACTCGTCGACGAGCAGATCGTCGGCCTGTAGCAACACCGCGTCGGCGGCGATGCGGTCGCCCTCGGACAGTACGATCACGTCGCCGCGCGCTACCTCGCGCCCCGCAATGCGTTTGCGGACACCGTCGCGGATCACAAGCGCGCGCGGGCTGGTGAGATCGCGCAGCGTCTCCAGCACGCGCTCGGTGCGCGCTTCCTGCACCACCGTGATCACCACCGACAGGGTGGCGAAGATCAGCAGGATGATCGCTTCCTTGAGATCGCCGAGCGCCATGTAAACCACGCCGCCGCCGAGCAGCAGCGCCAGCATCGGCTCGCGCACCACCTCGAACACGATGCCGAGCAGCGTGCGACGATCAGGGCTTGGCAGCTCGTTGTAGCCCTCGCTGGCGAGCCGTTCCGCAGCCTCGCGCTCGCTGAGGCCGGAGATGCTGTCGGAGGGAGAGGCGAGGTCGGGCATCGGGAAACCTGACGTTCGAGAGCCCGCCGATGTTAGCCTATTTTCGGCTCGCGCTCGCGACGTAGTCGCCCGACTTGCCGCCGGTCTTGGCGATCAGATGGATGCCTTCGATCCGGACGCCGCGTTCGGCCGCCTTGATCATGTCGTAGATCGTCAGGCACGCCACCGACACGGCGGTCAGCGCTTCCATTTCGACGCCGGTCGGGCCGGTGACCTTGACGGTGGCGCGGACGATGCAGCCGGGCAGCTTGGCATCCGGCGTGATGTCGAGCGTGACCTTCGACAGCGCCAGCGGATGGCACAGCGGGATCAATTCGGCGGTGCGCTTGGCCGCCATGATGCCGGCGACGCGCGCGGTGCCGAGCACGTCGCCCTTCTTGGCGTCGCCGCTGAGGATCAGCTCCAGCGTCGCTTTCTTCATCACCACGCGGCCTTCCGCGACTGCGACGCGTTCGGTGGCCGGTTTCTCCGACACGTCCACCATCCGCGCCTCGCCGCTGGCGCCGATATGGGTGAGGGCGGGACGCAAATCGACTAGCTTCTTAATCACCGACGAATCCTACGGTTGGTCACTAAATCTCGAAAGGCGCTTACGGAGGACGTCTGCTTCTGCGCTTGCTACATCTAGCATGCCTTGGTCAATTCCGAGTTGTATCTCTCGACTCTGATACCGTGCGGCAGATCTTTCTGCAGAGAGTTTGTTGAAGAGGTCAACGAATCCGCTGTCTACATTTCCCGATTTGCGCCATCGATTGATTCCAAATGAAATGGCTTTGTGGCTGTTCAATTTCTTTTCTGCCGCTTGCACTATCAGTCTTGCTTTGGCCAATAGTTCGCAGCAGCTAAATAGATTGTCTATTAAGGGCGCGGGCTTCAAGTTGTCGAGGGCAAATTGCGCCACCATCAGATAATCATCTGCTAGACTAACTAGATCTGACGCTTTCTTCTTGTTGCGCTGGAAATCGAAAAATATCCGCCAACCGCCCTTCCAGGAGATAATCGTAAAATGACCAGCGTCCGCCTCTGCAGCATCGAGTTCGAAGCTCTCCACTACGTCAAGGTCGGACTCATATACGGGGTCACCTTTTTCTACAGCGCGGTTTGCTCTTACCACCAGAGAGATTCTTACCTCCTCATTGATCCGCACAATGGGAGCTGAGGAGTCGGTGAATATAACTTGGGCTCTTTCAAGTACTATGGGGGCAACGCTTTGTTTGGTGGCAATTCTGCGTTCGAGCTCCGGAGTGATCCACAAGCGAAACGCTTCCGTTAGCATCCGTTCGGGGCCGGTCAAATCTTTCGAGGTTGGATCAGGAGGGCATTCCATTCATGGAACTCCTCGATAGCCTCAAGCCGCGCGCGCCAGCAGCGTCCGCGTCGCGGCGGTGACGTCGTCCTGGCGCATCAGGCTTTCGCCGACCAGGAAGGTCGACATCCCGACGTCGGCGAGGCGGGCGAGATCGGCGGGCGTGAAGATGCCGCTTTCGCCGACCATCAGGCGATCGTTCGGGATCAGCGGCGCCAGCGCCTCGCTGGTCGCCAGCGTGACTTCGAAGGTACGCAGGTTGCGGTTATTGACGCCGACCATCGGCGACCGCAGCTTCAGTGCGCGCTCCAGCTCGGGCGCATTGTGGACTTCGAGCAGCACGTCCATGCCGAGGTCGAACGCGGCGTCCTCGATGTCCTTGGCGGCGGCGTCGTCGAGCGCCGCCATGATGATCAGGATACAATCGGCGCCGTGGGCGCGGGCCTCGACCACCTGATAGGTGTCGTACATGAAGTCCTTGCGCAGCGCCGGCAATGACACCGCGGCGCGCGCGGCAACGAGGTAATCGAGGCTGCCCTGGAACGACGGCGTATCGGTCAGCACCGACAGGCAGGCAGCGCCGCCGGCCTCGTAGGCGCGGGCCAGCGCCGGCGGATCGAAGTCGGCACGGATCAGGCCCTTCGAGGGTGAGGCCTTCTTGATCTCGGCAATCAGCCCGTAGTCGCCGGCCGCCTGCTTGGCGCGCAGCGCCTTGACGAAGCCGCGCGGCGGCGACGCCTCACGGGCGATCGCCTCGACCGCAGCCAGCGGACGCTCGCGCTTGGCGGCGGCGATCTCCTCGCGCTTGTAGGCTTCGATCTTGGTCAGGATATCGGACACGGCTCTGCCACCTACTGCTTGATCGGATCATCTTCTCGTCATGGCCGGGCTTGTCCCGGCCATCCACGCCTTCACCGTTGCGCCGGCCCCAAGGCGTGGATGCCCGGGACAAGCCCGGGCATGACGGCAACTGGTACTTCAGGCCGCCGCGGAGACCGCGATCAGCTTCTTCAGCCGCGCCTCCGCCGCGCCGCTGTCGATCGACTGGGTGCCGAGTGCGACGCCTTCCTTCAGATCCTTGGCCTTGCCGGCGACGACCAGCGTCGCGGCGGCGTTGAGCAGGGCGACGTCGCGGTACGGCCCCGGCATGCCTTCCAGCACCGCGCGCAGCGCCACCGCATTGGCCTGGGCGTCGCCGCCCTTCAGCGCGTCGGCCGGCGCGCGGGGCAGGCCGGCGTCCTCGGGGCTGATCTCGAAGCTGGTGATCTCGCCGTTCTTCAGCTGGGCCACCGCGGTGGTGCCGGACAGCGTGATTTCGTCGAGGCCGTCGGAGCCGTGCACCACCCAGACCGCCTCGGCGCCGAGATTCTTCAGCACCTGCGCCAGCGGCTGCACCCATTGCCGCGAGAACACGCCGATCATCTGCCGCTTGACGCCGGCAGGGTTGGACAGCGGTCCGAGCAGATTGAAGATGGTGCGGGTCGCCAGTTCGACCCGGGTCGGGCCGACGTTCTTCATCGCCGGATGATGCGTCGGCGCGAACATGAAACCGATGCCGGCTTCGTTGACGCAGCGGCCGACCTGCTCGGGCGTGATGTCGATCTTGACGCCGAGCGCGGCGAGCACGTCGGCGGCGCCGGATTTCGACGACAGTGCGCGGTTGCCGTGCTTGGCGACGGTGACGCCGCAGCCGGCGACCACGAACGACGCGCAGGTCGACACGTTGACCGAGCCGGAGCCGTCCCCCCCGGTGCCGACGATGTCGACCGCGTCCGCCGGCGCCGAGACCGGCAGCATCTTGGACCGCATCGTGGTCACCGCGCCGGTGATCTCGTCGACGGTTTCGCCGCGGACCCTGAGGCCCATCAGCAGCGCGCCCATCTGCGACGGCGTCGCGTCGCCGGACATCATCGCGTCGAAAGCGTCGGTGGCTTCGTCGCGCGTCAGTGTCGCGCCGGTCGCGACCTTTGCGATAATCGATTTGAAATCAACCATTGTCCCTTTCGGTGACGAAACGGCGGCACTCAGCCGTCAGTTCGTCGCCGCCCCCGTTGCCTGCGCCACCGCTTCCTGATTGACCTTGGTGCCGATGTCCTTCTCCAGCCAGGCGATGTACTCGCCGACCTGTTCGTCGCGCAGCCGCTGCACCAGATTGTCCTTCAACTGCTGCATCTGCGGCGCGTTGAGGTCGGCGGTCGGCACGGTGTCGCCGGTGACGCGGAACACGTACCACTCGGTGGCGCTGCCGCCCTGAACCTGGCCGGCGCCGTCCTTGGCGGTGCGGAACACCGCGTCGACCACCGTGTTCGGCAGGCCGGCGTCGGCGCCTTCGCGCTTGATGCCGGAGGCCGTCTGCACGGCGACGCCGGCCGGCGCGACGTCCGCGAGCTTGGCGCCGCCCTGCAGCTTCTGCACCAGCTCGGCGGCGAGCTTGCGCAGCTTCTCGGTGACCTGCTCGGCGCGCCAGCCGGCCTCGACCTTGTCCTTGACCTCGTCGAGCGGCCGTTCGTGCGACGGCGTGATGCCGAGGATGTCGTACCAGACGTAGCCGTTCTGGAAGCTGATCGCGTCGTTGTCGACGCCCGGCTCGCTGTTGAAGGCGGCGTTGGCGAGTTCGAGCCCTTGCGGGATCGCCGCCACCGGCGCGCCGTCCGGCCCGCGGCCGGCGCGGTCGATCGCGTCGACCGTCACGGCGGTGAGGCCGAGCTGCTTGGCTGCGTCGACGACGCTGGCGCCGCCGCCACGCGCGTCTTCCATCTTGTCGTGCAGCTCCTGCACCTGCTTGCGGGCGCGCTCCTGGGCGAGGTCACGCTTCAGGCTGGCCGCCACGCTGGCGTAGTCCGGCTGCTTGCCGGGCTCGATCTTGGTGACTTCGAGCAGCACGGTGCCGAACTGTCCCTGCACCGGCTGGCTAACCTCGTTCAGCGGCAGCGCGAACGCGGCTGCGGCGACCTTCTGATCAAGCATCTCCGACTGGCTGACCAGGCCGAGATCGAGATCGGCCGGCTTGACGCCGCGCTCCTTGGCGAGGTCGGCGTAGCTGGTGCCGCTGGCGATCTTGGCGCGCGCCGCCTGGGCCTCTTCGACGTTCGGAAACACGATCTGCAGGATCTGGCGCTTCTCAGGCGTCGACAGCTTGTCCTTGCGCTGCTCGAACAGCTTCTGCGCGTCGGCGTCGGACACCTCGGCCCACTTGGCGATCGATTCCGGCGTCACCACCAGGAACGAGATCTTGCGATACTCGGGAGCGCGGAACTGCGCCTTGTGCGAGTCGTAGAAGGCAGTGAGGTCGGCGGGCGAGGGCGCCGGGATGGTGCCGGCCTGCGCGTCTGTCAGCTTCAAATAGTCGATCGCGCGCTCTTCGTTCTGAAACTGGCTCAGCGCCTGCATCAGCGTCTTCGGCGGCTCGAGGCCAGCGGTCAGGCTGCCGGCGATCTGGCGGCGGAGTGCAACGCGGCGCTGCTCGGCCAGATAGCGCTGCTCGGTGAAGCCGAACTGGCGGATCAGCTGCTGGAAGCGGTTGGCATCGAACTGGCCGTTGGCGCCCTTGAAGTTCGGATCCTCCAGGATCGACTTCATGGTGTCGGCGTCGGACTGGCCGAGGCCAAGCCGGCGCGCGTCTTCGTCGAGCGCGGCTTCGGCGATGGTCTGCTGCAGCACTTGGCGATCGACTCCGATCGCGCGCGCCTGATCCGGGGTCAGCGGTCGGCCGAACTGGCGGCCGATCTGCTGCAGACGGTCATTGTAGGTCTGGCGGAATTGCTCGGTGGAAATTTCAGTGCTGCCGATCTTGGCGAGCGTCGACCGGCCGAATCCGCGGAATACGTCGGCAATACCCCAGACTCCGAAGCTGACGATCAGGACGCCCATCACGATCGTCATGATGGTCTTGCCAATCCAGTTGGATGAGGCTTTGCGCATTCCTCGGAGCATGGAGTCACTTTTTGTCAGGAGGGAACCGGCCGCGCTGGGTCAGCGCGGGGGGCAAACTAGCGTCGCCGGCTTGAAAATCCATCATAAAGTGCCGTCTGGGGCGTCGCAACCGCAGCCAATGTCGCGGTCGGTGCAGATGCCATCCCGTTGCAGCGGCCGATGCTGCGGATCGCCGCAGCGCCGGCGTTCACGTCTCCTTGAGTCTCGCAATCGGCTCTGCTAGCGGAACGGTTCAACCCTTTATTGCGAGAGTGCTCATGCCGGTCCCCGCCGTTCGTCCTCTGATTGCTGGAAACTGGAAGATGAACGGCCTGAAGGATTCGGTGGCCGAGCTCGATGCGATGCTGAAAGGCGCCGCCGAGCTGCCGCAGGGCATCGATCTGTTGGTCTGTCCGCCGGCGACGCTGGTGGCGAGCTTCGCGGCGCGAGTCGCGGAAGCGCACGCCGGCAAGGCGCTGCCGTTCTCGATCGGCGGCCAGGATTGCCACGCCAATGCGTCGGGCGCTCACACCGGCGATATCGCCGCCGAGATGCTGGCCGACGCCGGCGCGGCTGCGATCATCGTCGGCCATTCCGAGCGCCGCGCCGATCATGCCGAAAACGACGCGATCGTCCGCGCTAAGGCGCAGGCGGTGTGGCGCGCCGGGCTGGTGGCGATCGTCTGCGTCGGCGAGACTCAGGGCGAGCGCGACGCCGGCCACACCCTCGACGTGGTCGCCGGCATGCTGGCCGGCTCGCTGCCGGACGGCGCGACCGCGGCGAATCTGGTGGTGGCCTACGAGCCGGTCTGGGCGATCGGCACCGGCCGCACCCCGACGGCGGCCGATGTCGAGGAAGTTCATGGCTTTATCCGCAAGACTTTGAGCGATCGGTTCGGTGCGGCGGGCGAGACCATGCGGATCCTGTATGGCGGCTCGGTGAAGCCCTCGAACGCCCGCGAACTGCTGGCGGTACCGCATGTCAATGGCGCGCTGATCGGCGGCGCCAGCCTGAAGGCGTCCGATTTCCTTGCGATTGCGGCGGGCTGCCCCTAACTAAACCGCGCCAAGCGGTATTCCTGCGGCGTTTCCCGCGCGGCGCGGGGGTGACAAATCCCCGCGCGATCGTGTAGACACCGCGCGACTTCATTTATCCCGCAAGCCTGTCGAGCAGCCGCCCGCCGGCGCCTATCGGCCATTCGGCGGCGTTGGCTTGCGATGGAAGGGTACGATGCAGACTGTCATTATCGTCATTCACCTGATGTTCGTGCTGGGCCTGATCGGCGTGGTGCTTCTGCAGAAGTCCGAAGGCGGTGGCCTGGGCGTCGGCGGTGGTGGCGGTTTCATGTCGAGTCGCGGCACCGCCAACCTGCTGACCCGCACCACGGCGATTCTCGCGGCCGGGTTCTTCGCCACCAGCCTGCTGCTCACCTGGCTGGCGAGCTACAACCGTAAGCCGACGACGATCCTGCCGACCGCCGCGCCGGTTCAGCAGCAGGCCCCGGGACAGCCGGCGCCGCCGCTGTCGCAGGGCGGTGGTCTGCTCGACACGCTGAAGC
Source organism: Rhodopseudomonas sp. BR0G17 (assembly GCF_010907025.1). NCBI lineage: Bacteria > Pseudomonadati > Pseudomonadota > Alphaproteobacteria > Hyphomicrobiales > Nitrobacteraceae > Rhodopseudomonas > Rhodopseudomonas sp. BR0G17. The sequence continues at coordinate 178,213 of NZ_QUML01000006.1, forward strand.
AGACCGATCAGCAGCAGAACCAGCAGCCGGCGGCACCGGCCGCGCCTGCGGCGCCGACCCCGCCGCAGTCGCAGTAAGCATTGCCGATATGCGCTGACGGGGCCTCGCATCTGGTCTGAGGCCCCTTTAGCAATCGTCTGAAATAGCTGAGTTTTCAGCGTCACCCACAGGCATTCGTCAAACTGCCCGAGGGGTTGCGAATCGCTTTGGCGAATCGGACCGGCGGCATTAAAGGTAAAGTCCCATGGCGCGGTATATCTTCATCACCGGCGGCGTGGTCTCCTCGCTCGGCAAGGGTCTGGCATCAGCGGCACTCGGTGCGCTGCTGCAGGCGCGTGGCTACAAAGTCCGCCTTCGCAAGCTCGATCCCTATCTCAACCTCGATCCCGGAACGATGTCGCCGTATCAGCACGGCGAAGTGTTCGTGACCGACGACGGCGCCGAGACCGACCTCGATCTCGGCCATTACGAACGTTTCACCGGGCGGCCTGCGACCAAGCAGGACAACATCACCACCGGCCGGATCTACCAGGACATCCTGACCAAGGAACGCCGCGGCGACTATCTGGGCGCCACCATCCAGGTGGTCCCGCACGTCACCAACGCGATCAAGGAATTCATCGTCAGCGACAATGACGGCTACGACTTCGTGCTGGTCGAAATCGGCGGCACCGTCGGCGACATCGAGGGCCTGCCGTTCTTCGAAGCGATCCGCCAGATCAAGAACGATCTGCCGCGCGGCGACGTGATCTACATCCACCTGACGCTGCTGCCCTACATCCCGAGCGCCGGCGAACTGAAGACCAAGCCGACCCAGCATTCGGTCAAGGAACTGCGCTCGATCGGCATCCAGCCGGACATCCTGCTGTGCCGCACCGACCGCGAGATTCCCAAGGAAGAGCGGCGCAAGCTCGGTCTGTTCTGCAACGTCCGGGAAAGCGCGGTGATCGAGGCGCGCGACGTCGACAATATCTATGCGGTGCCGGAGGCGTATCACGCTGCCGGTCTCGATGACGAAGTGCTGGCGGCGTTCGCGATCGCCGCCAAGGAGCCGCCGCAGCTGGCGCGCTGGCACGAGATCAACGAGCGGATCCGCAATCCCGAAGGCGCGGTGACGATCGCGATCGTCGGCAAGTACACCGGGATGAAGGACGCCTATAAGTCGCTGATCGAGGCGCTCAGCCACGGCGGCATCGCCAACAAGGTCCAGGTCAAGCTCGACTGGATCGAGAGCGAGGTGTTCGAGAACGAGGACCCGGCGCCGTTCCTCGAGCACGTCAACGGCATCCTGGTGCCCGGCGGCTTCGGACAGCGTGGCGCCGAGGGCAAGATCGAGGCGGCGCGTTTCGCGCGTGAGCGCAACGTGCCGTATTTCGGCATCTGCTTCGGCATGCAGATGGCGGTGATCGAGGCGGCGCGGAATCTCGCCGGCATCGAACAGGCCAACTCCACCGAATTCGGCCCGACGCCGGAGCCGCTGGTCGGCCTGATGACCGAGTGGGTGCGCGGCAACGAGCTGGAGAAGCGCAACCAGGCGGGAGATCTCGGCGGCACGATGCGTCTCGGTGCGTATCCGGCGGCGCTCAAGCGCGGCAGCCGGGTCAGCCAAGTGTATGGCGGCGCCACCGAGATCTCGGAGCGTCATCGCCACCGCTACGAGGTCAACACCGCTTATAAGGACCGGCTCGAACAGCACGGCCTGAAGTTCTCCGGCATGTCGCCGGACGGCGTGCTGCCGGAGATCGTCGAATACGAGGATCACCCCTGGTTCATCGGCGTCCAGTTCCACCCCGAACTAAAGTCGCGTCCTTTCGACCCGCACCCGCTGTTCGCCTCGTTCGTCCAAGCGGCGCTGGTGCAAAGCCGGCTGGTGTAAGATGCCGACGTAAAGGTGGCGCGTCGCGTCGCCCCTCACGCATTTTTCTGCTTAGTTGATACGTCACTTCGTCATGGCCGGGCTTGTCCCGGCCATCCACGCCTTTATCGTTTGGTCTGCCGCAAAGACGTGGATGCCCGGGACAAGCCCGGGCATGACGGTTGCTGTGCGGGGAGTGTCGACGCGAGAACGGATCAGTTCTCGAACAGCACGAAAGCCGCCCAGACCGACGGGTCTTCGGCGGCTTTGATCTTGCCGTGGATCGCCTCGATGCGGGCTTTGCGTAGCGCCGCGGCGTAGTCGAGATTGTCGTCGGCGAGCACTTGGTACAGCCGCGCCATGAAATTGGCGGTGCCTTCGTCGCTGACTTCCCACAGCGTCAGCAGCGAGCGCCGGGCGCCGGCGATGGCGGGCGCCGGCGGGGGGCCGC